>JANOCF010001204.1:0-3484 GCA_031412055.1 Holophagales bacterium
GGGGAAAAGGGCGGCGACATCGGCGCCCAGGTGGGCTCGCTCGGAGGCCGCATCTTCGGCCTCGAGCTCGAAGGCATGAGCCCCGAGGACCAGGAGCTGGAGGTCGCGAAGCGCTTCGTCCGCCTGGCCGGCGACGCCGCAACTCAGGTCGCCCGGAAGCCCGCCGCCGGCGGGGCGCCGAAACAGGCTGCGAAGACCGCGCTCGTGGCCGCGGCCCGCAAGCACGCCCCGGGGCTGCTTCGCAGCGGGGCGGTCTCGATGAGCTCCGGGACCTCGGGCACGTCCGGGAGCTCCGGCATGCCTGGGATCTCCGGCGCCCGTCGCTGCTCCTGCGGCAAGAGCCGGGCCGCCGCGGGCGGTGCGGTCGGGGGGTATTCCGGCGCGCCTCGCCCCGCCCATGCCGGCGGGGCCGGTCCGCGGCCGGCCGGCCGGGGCACGAGCGGCACGTGGCGGCGCACCCGCAAGGGCAACATCGTCCTGTTCCTCTGACCTGCATCACGACAAGGAGACCCCGTCATGCACGACCTGGATCGCACGCTGAGACTCTACGAGTCGGAAACCGGCGGAGACGCCTGGGAGCTGGGGGAGGAGCTGGAGACCTTCGACCACGAGGGTCCCTACTCCGAGAGCGAGGAGATGGAGCTGGCCGCCGAGCTCCTGAGCCTCGAAAGCGAGGCCGAGCTGGACCAGTTCCTCGGCAAGCTGTTCAAGAAAGGCGGCGTGCTCGGCAACGTCGTCAAGTCGCTGGGCAAGGTCGCCAAACCGTTCCTGAAAGCCGCACTGCCGATCGCCGGCAAGGTGGCCGGCAGCTTCTTCGGCGGCCCCGTGGGCGGCGCCATCGGCGGCAAGCTCGGCACCTTCGCCAGCAAGCTCTTCGAGATGGAGCTGGAGGGCATGGACCCCTCCCAGATGGAGATGGAGGTGGCCCGGCGCGTCGTGCGCGTAGCCGGCGCCGCGGCGCAGAACGCGGCGTCCGCCTCTCCTTCCGCCTCTCCAATGGCCACGGCCAAGGCGGCGATGGCGTCCGCGGCGCAGTTGCACGCGCCCGGCCTCCTGCGCGGCCGCTACGGCCGGCGCCTGACTGGCGACGCTGGCGGCCCTGGCGGCGCTGGCGGTGCATCCCCCTACCCTCCGGCCTTCGGACACCCCCGCCGGCATGGACGGCAGAGCGGCGCCTGGTTCCGCCGGGACGGCAAGATCATCCTGCTGGGAGTCTGAGCCATGACCCTCACCCCACTCGCCGCTTCGACCCTGAACCTGGAGGCGCGGGCGCTGCTGTCGCGCCTCTCCGGGGTCAAGCCCTTCGCGATGATCATGCCGAGGGTGCCGGCGGCCGGTATCACGCCCACGGCCGCCAAGGCCATCGACCGCCACCTGCTGCAGGGCCGGGGCGAGCTGCGGAGAAAGGTGAAGGACTACCTGCGCTGGCTTGAAGGGCCGGGGCGGGGCGCCACGCCCGAAGAGGCTCAGCGGCGCTTCTCCCTGCTCCGGATGAGGTTCAACGCCGTCCTCACCCAGTTCGACATCTTTGCCGACGCGCTGACCGTGCGCTCCGAGCACGGCAACGGCACCTGGCTCGCGGGCCTGGACGTGGCCGCGACCGAGGCTCTGGAGCTGTCGGCACCCTTCTACGACCCTCCGCCCGTGGTGACCTATCTCGACCGCGGGCACGGCGCGGCCATTCGGCGCGCCCGCACCCGCCTTCCGGGCGGCGGCGAGAATCCGGTGGCGATCGTGCGCATCCCCCGCGAGCGGATGGTGGGGAGCGGCATCGCATCCTCTCTGGTCCACGAGGTCGGCCATCAGGGCGCCGCCCTGCTCGGCCTGGTGGATTCACTGCGGCTCGCGCTGCAGGCGCGGCACCGCGAAACCCGGGGGGACGAGAAGACGGCCTGGGGGCTGTGGGAGCGGTGGATCTCCGAGATCGTGGCCGACTTCTGGGCCCTGGCCAAGGTGGGGATCGCCGCGACGCAGGGGCTGATGGCGGTGGTCAGCCTCCCCCGCGCCTTCGTGTTCCGCATCCAGGTGGACGATCCGCATCCGTTCCCGTGGGTGCGGGTCAAGCTCTCCGCGGCCACGGGCGCCGTGCTCTATCCGCACCCGCAGTGGGCGGCGTTCGACCGGCTGTGGGAGTCCTTCTACCCGCGCGCCGACCTCGACCCCGAGCGTCTGCGCGTCATCGAGGCTCTGGAGGCGACCCTGCCGGCGTTCGTCCGGCTGCTGTTCGGCCACCGTCCACGAGCGCTGCGGGGCCGGGCGCTGGCGGAGGTCTTCCCGATCCGGGACCGCCAGCCCGCGCGGCTCCAGGCGCTGTTCGAAGCCTGGAGGAAGGACCCGTCGCAGATGCGCAGGGCCGCGCCGACGCTGGTGTTCGCGGTCCTCGGCCAGGCCAAGCAGGACCGCAGGCTGAGCCCCGCCCAGGAGACCCGCCTGGTGGGCGACCTCCTGAACCACTGGGCCGTCCGCCGCGCGCTGCGGAAGCCCGAAGTCCCGATGCCAACAACCAAGGCGAAAGCCGCCTGACGACTTTGACTTGAAAGGAGACGACCATGGCTGACCAGAAGAAGAAGACCCCGGGCGGCACGGCGACCGGTGAGACGCTGGCTTCGGCGCACCACCTCAGCGGTGATCCCGGCAACCCCGCCGCCGATTGCGTTCCTGTCAATGCCGACGGCCGGGTGCCGGTGGAGGTGACCGGCCGGGTCGGGGTGGACGGGCCGGTCAAGGTCTCCTTGCAGCGCTCCACGGCCAATCAGACCGACGACCAGGCCCTTTGGATGGCGATCCGAGACAAGACCAGCGTGATGGGCTTCTCGTTCTACGAGCGGTTTATTGACCGGGTGCTCTGCGAGCAGAAGAACGTGCCCCAGCACATCAAGAACCAGCGCGACAACAGCCAGCTCTCCTACGGGGTTGACGCCTACCAGCTCCTCAAGGCCGCGACGGAGACCTTTCTGATCCTCAAGGTCGGGGTCCTCCGAAATCCAGCTCAGCTCCTTCCCACGGAGAACCGTTTCGAAAGGATCAGGACCCAGGAGGAGGCGCGTCTGGGGAGGAGCCTCACGCTGGCCTCCATCCGGACGGAGCTCACGCGCTACATCGGCACGGGCAGCCTCCCCTACATCGACCGGGTCCTGGGCAATCTGGACGAGCGGGGCCCGGACGATGACGTACCACAGAGTCTCGGAGTGGCGCCGATGCCCTCGCCCCTGGCGCAGATCCTCCCGGAGCTTGACAAGGACGTCCCGTCGCCATTCTGCGAGGGTCTGCTCGACACCGGTCCTTTCTTCCCGCTCATGCTCGAGCTCGTCTGGTCCTACTGGCACGAGGAAGGCATGCTCGTGCAGGCCATCAACGCCATCAGCCTGCGCTTTCAAAACAAGCGGCTGCCCGGCGAGAACAACCCGCTCGCGAACCTGGAGCTCAGCCCGTTGCGGCCGCTCTCGAACCTGCTCTGGGGCTACATCCAGGACGAGCCCTTCCG
>JANOCF010001205.1:0-4653 GCA_031412055.1 Holophagales bacterium
CGACGCTCGACAGCGCGCCGTAGAACACCCAGTGGTGGCCGTTGAGCCCCTGGCCGTCCAGCACCTTGACGACCAACTCCACGTTCTCCGGGTTGAAGAACCAGAAGGTGCCGGTGTCGGCGGTCAGCGCCGCGGCCTGGCCCTGGCCGGTATTGTCCTGGAAGTCCCGCCAGGTGACGCTCACCCGGAAGCGGCCCTGGTTCAGGCACAGGGTCGTGGCCGAGGGCTGGCAGCCTTCCGAGCCCTCGCTCAGAGGCAGCGACCAGAGCTCGCGGCCCGCGACGCCGTCGTCGGCGGTGAAGAACAGGCGGTCTCCGGCCGCGGTGAGCCACTCCGGCCGCGAGGACACGGCCATCGGCGCGATGTCGTGGATCAGCCGGGTTCCGGCCTCGGTCCCGTCGGTCTCCCACAGCTCGGTGCCGTGGACCGGATCGAAGGCCGAGAAGAAGAGCCGGCCGGCGGCCACGGTCAGCCAGTCCACCCCGGACCCCAGCTCGCCCGGCACGATGTCGCGCACCAGGACGGTTCCTTCGGCGGTGCCGTCGCTGCGCCAGAGCTCGCGGCCGTGCGCCTCGTCCCGGGCCACGAAGAAGAGATGCCCGCCGCGCGGGACGAGCGCCGGCACGGGGTCGTCGTAGAAGCGCTCGAAGGACCTGACGAGACGGGTACCCGCCTCGGTGCCGTCGGATCTCCACAGTCCCCAGACGGCTTCGCCGTTCTCCGTCCTCGCCCCGGCAAAGAAGTAGAGTGCTCCCTGGTGCGCGGTGAGACTCGAAGGACGGGACTCGGAAGACTCTCTGAAACCGCTCCTGACCGGTACCGTGCCGTCCGGAGTGCCGTCGGTCTTCCAGAGGCTCGTCTCGTACCGGACTCCGTCGTAGACGGCGAAGTAGTCCCAGGAGCCGACCCGGACCTGCGGGAGCGAGGGAGTCTCCAGCCCGGAGAGGAGCGCCGTCGCGGAGAAGCCGCCCTTGCTCACCCAGAGACGGGAGCCGCCGTCCGACCGGTGGGAGATGAAATAGAGGCGGTCGGCCACGGCTCCGATCTCTTGCAGGTAGTGCGACTCCGGGGCCGTGAAGACCTGGGACGCTCCGCTGCCGTCGATGCGCCAGAGGTCACGGTACTCGTACTCCGGAGACGGCCTCTGGATCAAGGTGTAGACCTTGTCCTGGAACGGAACGAGCCGCGGCGGATCGCTGTACGGACTGTCCTGGAACTGGCTGACCTGGCGGTTTCCGGCCGGGGTGCCGTCGCTGGCCCAGATCTGGAACTGGGAGTAGTTCAGGCTGAGCCAGAAGTAGGCGAGGCCGCCGGCGGCGGTCAGGCTTTGGGGCCCTGCGGCGGCATGGCAGCTCTCGGAGATCGTCGTAACCGGAGTCAGGTCGCCGGGGGCTCCGGAGGTCCGAAAGACGTTCGGGCAGGCCTCGGTGGCGGTCAGGAGGATCCCGCCGCCGAATGGGGTGAGATCCCTGGGGAACGAGCTCGTGGCTTCATGCACCAGGTCGCCGAGCATCCGGGTCCCTCCCGACGTGCCATCGCCGATCCACGGCTCCACGCCGTACGCCGGGGTTCTGGCGGAGAAGACCAGCCGCTTGCCCAGGACCGCCGGGGCTTCCAGGATCACGCTGGGAGAAGGTCCGGTGAAGCGCCGGGTGCCTGCCGGTGTGCCGTCGCTGCGCCAGAGCGCGGCCTTCCCTTCGTAGGTGTCGTCCTGCCTGGCCACGAAGAAGGCGGCTCCGAGAAGCGCGAAGAAAGGTCCTTCGTTCAACGAGCTGCACGGCCCGGAGCAGATGTCCGCGAGCCGGCGGGTGCCGCCCGCGGTGCCGTCCGTGCTCCAGGGTTCCGTGCCGTGGGTCTCGTCGTAACCCGCGAACGCGACCCGGCCGCCGGTCTGGATCAGACCGCCGTTGTAGGGCTCCGGGCAGCCTTCGGGGCACCCTTCGGCCAGCGGTTCCGTGGACTCCGGGGCGCCGAGCACCGTCCAGAGCTGGCGGCCGTGGATGCCGTCCGTGGCGATGAACACGAGGCGGTCCCCGATCTTCGCGATCTGACCGGGCGAGGACGAGTTGGTGTCGAAAGGCGCGTGGAAGCCGATGTCGGTCACGCGCCGGGTCCCCTGGACGGTGCCGTCGGTGCGCCAGATCTCGACTCCGTGAGTCACGTCGTCCGCGAGGAAGTAGACCTCGTCGCCGACCGGCTTGAGCCAGCGCGTCGGGCTGAAGGGATTGGGCGCCTCGAAGTCGCTGACCGGAAAGGTTCCGGCGGCCGTGCCGTCGCTGGTCCAGAGCTCGCTATCGTCCGATTCCTGCAGGATGAAGTACAGCCTGTTCCCCACCGCGGTGAAGAGAGTCAGGGAGTAGTAGCTGTCTCCGAGCGACCGGACCACCGAAGTTCCGCTCTCCGTGCCATCGCTGACCCAGAGCGCGCGGCCGTAGGTTTCGGGATCGAGGTCGTCGCCGAGGAAGAAGACCCTGGAGCCGGCGGCGGTCAGATACTGCGCCGTGTCATAGCCGAGGTCCTTGAGCGGGATCGTCCCCGCG
Source organism: Holophagales bacterium (assembly GCA_031412055.1). Lineage (GTDB taxonomy): Bacteria > Acidobacteriota > Thermoanaerobaculia > Multivoradales > UBA5704 > DATMER01. Next base: position 2,541 of record JANOCF010001205.1, read on the forward strand.
GCCGTGCCGTCGGATTTCCAGAGACCGCACTGGCCCTGGTCGTCGCAGCTCGAAAAGAAAACGGCTCCCCCGGCGAAGGCGTAGGGTCTCTGGGGCCGGCTGGCCAGTTTGAACGTCCCTTTCCGGGTCCCGTCCGAGCGCCAGAGGCCGTTCGACGAGTCATCCGTGCTGAAGAAGAGAAGACCGTTGGCCGTTCCGAGGAACGCGGGCGTGGAGTAGCACGCGCCCGGGCAGAGATCGCCCAGGAGCTGCGTGCCCTCGGGAGTGCCGTCGGTCACCCAGGTCTCGCGGTCGCCCTGCAGGGGACTGACCGCGGTGAAGAAGACCTTGTTGCCCACGGTCAGGAACTGCCGCGGCTCCGAGGAGGCCGGGTACTGCCCCGAGTCGGGGGAAAGATCGCGCACCAGAGAGGCCGTCTGGCCCATGGCGGGAACGGGCACAAGGGTAATCAGGGAAAGCAGGGAAAGCAGGGAAAGCAGCAGAAGCCGCCTCTTCATGAATGGTTCCTCCTCAGGACAACCGGGGTTACGTCAGCGTACCGTATTAGTTGTCGCGAAATGGAGAAGCATTTCGCCCCTGAGGAGATATCCGCGCTACATCGTCGTGCAGGCGGGCGCGTTGGCGATCAGGTCTCTCAGCGCGAGTGGGTCGACCGGCTTGACCAGGTGGTGGTCGAAGCCGGCTTCCCGGCTGCGTTTGCGGTCTCCGTCCGTGCCGTAGCCGGTCACGGCCACCAGCAGCACGTCCCGGTGATGGGGGCTCCGGCGCAGGCGCGCCGCGACCTCGTAGCCGTCCATTCTCGGCAGGCCGATGTCGAGCAGGATGATCTCCGGGCCGAAGCGGTCGGCCTGGTCGAGCGCCTCCTGGCCGTCGAAGGCGAGGCAGATCTCGTGGCCCTCGATCTCCAGGAGCATGCCGAGGCTCTCGGCCGAGTCCCGGTTGTCGTCGGCCACCAGGATCCTCCTCCCGGACGCGAGCCCGGTCTCCTTCGGAGCCTCGGCGGCCTTGTCCTCCGGCACGCTGACGGCGCGCAGGAGCGGCAGGGTCACCACGAACTCGCTGCCCCGTCCCGGGCCGTCGCTGTGCGCCTGTACGCTGCCGCCGTGCAGCTCCACCAGGCGCTTGACCAGGGCGAGGCCGATTCCGAGACCGCCCTCGGAGCGGTCGAGCGAACGGTTGAGCTGGGTGAACAGCTCGAAGACCCGCGGCAGCATCTCCCGCGGGATGCCGATCCCCTCGTCCCGCACGCGGATGCGGACCTCCTGTCTCTCCGCCTCCGTCGTGAGCACGATCCGTCCCCCCTCTTCCATGTACTTGCAGGCGTTGTTCAGGAGGTTCGACACCACCTGCGAGAGGCGGGCGAGGTCGGCCTCCAGGTAGACGGGCGCCTTGGGCAGCTCCACGGTGAGCGTGTGCCGCCGCGCGTCGATCGACGGGCGGCTGGTCTCGACCGCGTGCGCGACCACGGAAGCGAGGTCGATCTCCTCCTTGTGCAGCTCGACCCGCCCCTGGGTCACCCGCGAGACGTCGAGCAGGTCGTCGACGAGGCGCGTGAGCTGGTGCACCTGGCGGTCGATGACGTCCCGCGCCCAGGTCATGTGGCCGTCGGCGGGGCCGACGAGCCGGATCACCTGCGCCGCGTTGCGGATCGGCGCCAGCGGGTTGCGCAGCTCGTGCGCGAGCATGGCCAGGAACTCGTCCCGGGAGCGCAGCGCGCCTTCCAGCTCGGAGGTCCGCTCTTCGACCCGGTGCTCGAGCTCCTCGTTGAGCCGCGACAGCTCCCCCTTGGCGATCTTCAGGGAGGAGCTCTCGATCAGCTCCCATCCGCCCTGGTTGCGGGTCAGCGCGAACTGGTGGTTGCGGCAGACGTCGAGCACGTCCTCGCCGGTGCACCGCTCGGTGAAGTAGGTGCACAGGCCGACGATGCGGAACTTGCCGAAGGTCTGGTTGACGGCCTGCTCGTAGGCCACGAACTCGTTCCAGCCGCTGCGCTCCAGCCAGGCGGTGTCGCCGGTCAGCCGCAGCCCCTGGAATCCCTCTTCGATCGCCCTGCGCTCATGCTCGACCCAGGCCGCGAGCGCCTGGTCAGGGCTGTTGCCGCTCTTCAGGTACC
>JANOCF010001206.1:0-3664 GCA_031412055.1 Holophagales bacterium
GAGCTGTACAACAAGTATTCATGAAGCCTTACCGGCTTCACCCCGAGGCGCTGCAGGAGGCGGATGAGGCAGCAGCGTTCTACCAAGAACGGCAACCCGGACTTGAGAAGCGTTTCCTGGAAGCGCTCCAGGATGCCATCACCCGCATTCGAAGGAATCCTCAGCTCTATCGGCGAATCGAAGGAGATGTCAGGAAGTGCAGATTGCTGCGCTTCCCCTATGGCGTGATCTACCGCGTCGACGAGAGCAATGGCCTCGAGATCCTCGCGGTCATGCACCTTCGAAAGAACCCAGGCTACTGGAAAGCTCGCACCTGAAGTCGCTCTATTCCCCGGGCCGGATCGCCACCTTGACGCAAGCCCGTCCAAAATAGACCTCGTCGCCGGGCTGGACCCGGACACCCCGCGCATCGCGCCCGCTCACGTCGATCGACTTCCCCTCACGGAAGATGCGGGTGCTCGACGCTCCCGACTCGGCTCTCAGCCGGATCTCGCCGCTCGCCTCGTCGAAGACGAAGCGGGCGTGCTCCCGGGAGACGGTCTGGTTGACGTCCCCCTCCTCCAGGAAAGCCACGTCGTTGCGGCGGCGTACCCGTCCCTCTTCGTCCGCGATCTCCTCCAGGCGTCCCACGTGGACGCGCCCGGCCGGAAAGCTGTAGACCTTGCGGGTGGCGGTCCCCTTGAGGACGGTCAGCTCCAGGACCGGACGGTCCGTCTCCGAGGAATGGGAGGGGATGGCTACTGTCGCCAAGGGAGAGACGGACGTCGCCGGTCCCTGCGCGCGCCGGGGCGGCGGATCTTTCCGTTCGGTTCTCTCGAAGCCGACGTGGAAGCGCCGCTCGCCGAACTCCGGGCCTCCCTCGTCGGTGACGTCCACGTCCACGTCCAGGTCCGCCGGCACCGGACAGCCGCGGTCGGACAGCCGCTCCCGGACCTCGGCGGAGAGATCCCAGACGTCCCGCGCCACGGCTTCCAGCTCTACCTTTTCCCGCGGACCCGGGGCCAGGAGCCGGATCTTCAGGCGGTTGAAGGGGAAGACCCGCTTGCCCTGGCCGGCTGAGACGATGCGCGACTCCACCTCGTCCAGCACCGCGCGGCGGATCTCCATCGGCTCCGTGCCGGTCGGCCAGGGCTTCGTCCAGCGCCGGACCGTATCGAACAGCTTGTCCAGTTTCGTCATGGGTTGATCCCCTCTTCCCTCTCCAGCTCCTGTTCCGGCGCGCCGATCAAGCCGAGGGCCGCCGCCGCCTTCACGATCTCTCCAGTGGCCTGCGCCGCGAGCCGCCCACCATAGCCGCCGTGCTCCACGATCACGGCGACGGCGATGCGCCGGCCTTCGACTCCGTACGGCGCGAAGCCGATGAACCAGGAGTGCGAACGCTTGCCCTGGACCTCCGCCGTGCCGGTCTTGCCCGCGATCGGGGGCTCCACGGCTCCGAGGATGCGCGACGCCGTTCCGCGCGTCACCACCTGGCGCATGGAGCGGGCCAGCAGCGCGGCCGAGTCCTCCGACAGGACCGGCTCCGGCTCCTTCTTCTGCGCCTCGTTCCCCAGCTCCCAGCGCACCTGGGGCAGGGAGCCTCCGCGGGCGACGACCGCCGCCACCCGCGCCATCTGGAGCGGCGTCGCGATCACCTGTCCCTGGCCGTAGGAGGCCTGGGGCAGCGCGTCCTTGAGCTGGCCGGGCGTGTTCGGCCGCGCCACGGTGATCCCCATCTGCTGCGCCGTCTCCAGCAGCGCCTCCGGACCCACCTCGTAGGTGCCGAGCTGCGCGAAGTAGGCGTTGCACGACTGGCTGATGCCCTTCTCCAGGTTTACCTGCCCGTGCGGCGTCGTGACCGTGGGGTCGTCGCGCACCGGCCGGCCCCAGCCGCGGACCCGGTTGCCCACCCGGCCGTCCGGCAGCGGCTGGCAGACGAAGGTGTGCCCGGCCAGCGACGGGTCCTTACGCAGGGCCGCCATGGCGGTGACCAGCTTGAAGGTCGAGCCCGGGGGATAGATGCCGTAGCGCGCCCGGTCGATGAGCTCGGACTCGTTGTCTTCGGTGAGGCGGACGGGCGTGCGCTCCGGCCAGGGCCATGTGGCGCTGGCCAGGAGGTCGCCGTTGCCGGCGTCGAGCACCACCGCGGCGGCCCCGTGCCCCGTTTCCCGCGACACGCGTCGCAGGATCTCGGAGACCTGCGACTGGAGACGGGCGTCGATGGTCAGCTTGACGTTGCGGTCGCGCTCCAGGATGCGCTTGACCGCCCGGTGCTCCGGCTGCCAGCGGTGGCGGAGCAGGGGGACGATCTCCGTATAGTCGCGCCGGATCTGCTCGGTCACCGAGCCGTCGGGCTGTTTGACCGGGACCACCTCCGCGAAGTCGTCGTAGCCCTGGAGACGGATGCGCGAGTCCCGCTCGGCGTAGGAGGTGTTGCTCGCCCCCCATTGAGCATGGGTGCGCAGGTCTCCCAGGAGGTGGAAGGTCTTGCCTCCGAACGGATAGAGACGCTCGGGATCGCGTCCGAGCCGCGGGCGGCCCGCGTCCGACGAAGCGCCCAGAGCGGCGAGAGCGGTCTTGTTGCGCTGCAGCTCCGCGGGATCGCTGGTGGCGAGCGGGATGCCGTTGCGGTCCAGGACCGAGCCGCGGGGGATGGTCTCCGCGATGTCCTCCAGGCGCGGGTTGTACTGGAACCGGCGCAGACCGTCTCCCTGGAGCGTCAGGGCGCCGCGGGTGAGGACGTGGTTGGGCCGTGCCACCTGCACCCAGGCCGCCCGCAGGACGATGGCCGAGCCCGCGATCGCGAGCCCCATCGCCACCCAGCGCAGGGCGCCGTCGAACCGTTTTGTCGCTTCCTGGGACGCGGCGGGAGCCGGCCGGGCGGACAGGGCGGCCACGATGCCGAAGAGGAGGAAGTTGGCCAGCATGGCCGAGCGGCCGAAGCTCAGGAAGGGCGACACCACGCCCGACAGCGGCAGCAGCCCCACCACGCCGCCCGCGATCAGGAGGATGTGCAGCGCCGTGAGCAGGCTCAAGCCCAGAGCCAGGAAGAAGCCGTAGACCGTCCCGGCCCGGCGGGCGGTGTGGAGGCCGCGCCAGACCAGGGCGGCGTAGATCGCCAGCACGGCCACCAGTCCGAGGAATCCGAGCTCCTCGCCCACCGCGGCCAGCACCATGTCCGTGTGCGACTCGGGCACCCGGCCCGGCTGGCCCATGCCGAGGCCTGTGCCGGTGAGCGACCCTCCGGCCAGCGCCCACAGCGACTGCGCCAGGTGGTCGCCGCCGCGGAAGGAGTTGTCCCATGGCGACATCCACATCTGGATTCGGCCGGTGACCGTGCGCGGGATGCCGAGCTGGTAGCCCGCGTAGAAGCCGGCGAGGATCACCAGCGTGCCCAGCACCAGCATCACCGGCCGGCCCCGCGCCACGCAGTAGAGGATCAGGAAGAGAAAGGCGAGCACGAGCGCCGGTCCCAGGTCGCGCTGCAGGAAGAAGAACATCAGCACCGCGCCCATGGCCAGGACCGGCGTCAGCGCGTACTCCAGCTTGGGCAGGCCCAGCTTGGAAAGGAACCCCGGCAGGCGCCGCTCCGGCAGCTCGCGCAGGAACTCCCAGCGGTCGAAGAAGTAGCTCGCCAGGAAGAGCACGACCAGGATCTTGACCGCTTCGACCGGCTGGAAGCCGA
>JANOCF010001207.1:0-1618 GCA_031412055.1 Holophagales bacterium
GAACCAGACCCAGATGCAGGCCAGCACCAGCAGCAAGACCCCGCACCGCTTCTCCATGGGCCAGAAGGGTGCGCCCATCTTCTCCGCCCACGGCACGGGCGAGGACGATCTCGGCGCCGAGCTGCGCAACTACTTCGAGCGCTTCGACGACGCCCTGGGGAAGACCGACATCGACCGCAAGGCGCCGGTGGTCCTTGCGGGAGTGGAGTACCTGCTGCCCATCTACCGCGACGCGGCGACTACGCTCCAGAACATCTGCCAGGACGCGCTCACCGGGAACATGGATCAGGTCAAGCCCGAGGATCTGCAACAGTCCGCCTGGGAGATCGTCGAACCCTCCTTCCTGGAGGACCGCCGCAAGACCGCCGAGCGCTTCGGGGATCTCACCGGCTCGGGCCGTTCCTCGACGGACATCAACGAGGTCCTGCCTGCGGCCCACGACGGCCGGATCGACTCGCTCTTCGTGGCCCGCGGGGTGCGTGCCTGGGGCACTTACGACGGGGACGAGCGGAAGGCCACCTTTCAGGAGGTCCAGGAGGCTCAGCAGACCCCGGACGGGCCGCGCAACGGCAACGAGGATCTGCTCGATCTCGCGGCGCTGCAGACCTATCTGAACGGCGGCAAGGTCTTCGTGGTCGACCCGCAGGATGTGCCGGAGGGCCAGTCGCTGGCGGCTATCTTCCGGTATTGAATCCCGTCCGATCGATCCCGTCTCCCTCTCCCCCATGCCAGCGGAGAGGGAGTTTCCCGTCCAGGCTTCGTCTCTCGCCAGCCTTCTGTTCAGCCGGGGAGTTGCGGAATACAATGCCATCCGGTCCGCAGTTCTGGAACGGGAGGGGACATGGATTGCAGACGAGTCGACTTCAGCGGGCATGCCGTTCGGCGGATGTTCAAGCGCAGCGTCGGACGGGATGAGGTGCTCGACGCCATTGTGGTCGGGGAAGTGATCGAGGAGTATCCTGATGATGCGCCGTTTCCCAGCTACCTTCTCCTGGCCAGAACCCGGGAGCGTGTCCTGCATGTGGTCGTGGCTCGGGACCGGGATCATGGGCACTGCTATGTGGTAACCGTGTATCCTCCAGATCCGGGCCTGTGGGAGCCGGACTTCAGGACGAGGACAGCTTCATGAGATGTCTCTTCTGCAAGAAAGGTGAGACCCGGCCGGGGCACGTGACGGTCGTGCTTGAGCGTGGGGAGACGCTCGTCATTTTCCGTGGTGTCCCCGGGGATGTCTGCGAGAACTGCGGGGAGTACTTCCTCTCGGAAGAGGTCACGGGACAACTCCTCGAGCGCGCGGAGGAGGCGATCCGCAAGGGAGCCGAGGTCGAGATCCTCCGCTTCGCGGCCTAGTCGCGTTTACTCTGTCGGCAGCTCCATCGTGAACACCGTCCCCTGCGGCCGGTTGTCCTCCACCCGGATCGAGCCCTGGTGCTCGGTCACGATGCGGTGGACGATCGAGAGACCGAGCCCGGTGCCCCGCCCCTTGGTTGAGTAGTAGGGGAGGAAGAGCTTCTCCTTGGAATCCGGCGGGATGCCCCGGCCGGTGTCGGCTACCCGGATCTCCAGATGACCGTTGTCCCGGCGGGCGGAGACCGTCACCCGGCCGGGAGTGTCCGTG
>JANOCF010001208.1:0-2010 GCA_031412055.1 Holophagales bacterium
TGGTCAGGGCGAAGGGGCTGCCATTCTCCCTTCCGTGCTCGGTCCGCGTCAGGAGGTTGCCTGCCGCGTCGTACGACAGCAGGGTCTCCCGCAGAAGGGAGCCTCCAGTCACGGATGGGCGTGTGATCCGGATCGGGAAGGAGCGGAAGAGCGGGTGATACTCCCAGCCGATCTGCCGTGCCAGGGCGGTGCCTGCCGCTTCTATCCGGCTCACCGGCCAGCCATCGCCGTTGTAGGTGTAGGCCGTGCGGTTTCCCAGCCCATCGGTCTCCAGGGTCGGCAACAGTGGGTGCGACGCGTCGCCGTACTCGTATCTCGTCTGCGCCTCCATTCCGCAGGGAGCGCAGCCGCTTTCGAGCCGGGTCAGGCGCGGCTTGCGGCTGACCGAGTCCCTTCCCAGGTAGTAGACCGAAGTCTTTCCAATCGCATCCGTCACCTGGGTACGGGTGGGGAGCACGGGCGTGTCGAAGCTCAACGCGTGCACGTCCACCGCGGCCGGACCCGAGGACACGGGATCTCCTCGCCAGATCTTCACCACGTTTCCCCGGTCGTCATACTCCCATGCCGTCTCTACGCGCCCAAGGCCCGCTCCGACTCCCCGAAGATCGATCCGCGTCAGATAGCCGGGCAGATCCGGGTCGCTATAGAAAAGCTCCCAGGCCGTGCCGTCCGGCCGGTCGATCCGGATCAGGTCGAGGCCGCTCCAGGTGTAGGTCCATGTGCGGGAGGTCGTGCCGTCCACGCCCACCTCGGCGAGGGTGTGGAGCTTGCCGTCGGGCCAATAATCGAAATCCTCTCGCCGGCCGTCGGGGAAGGTCACCCGGGTAAGCGCACCCGAGGTGTACTGGGCTGCTTTTTCGTTGCCGTTGCGGTCCACTGTCCGGGTCCAGAGGCCGGCGGCGTCGAAGGACTGCACCGATCCGTCCAGGCCGCGCAACTCCCAGCCGGACGGCACCTTCACGAGGTCCCGGTACTCGTCGCTCGGAGATACCGTCTCGTAGATGCCGTCGGCATCGGTTAGCTCCCGGAAGGTGGCGTGGCGGGTGATGAGCCACACGTGCCCGGCGTCCGGGTCGGGCACGATGCGCTCCGCGTAATCATGGGACCAGTAGCGGCCGAGGACCTGGTTCCAGGCAGCGGTGCCGGGCCAACCCGGACCGCCCGCGCCTCCAGCCCGGTAGCGTAGCTGGGCACCCGGGCCGGACATCGGCGGCGACGCGCTCGCTCCCTCGCCGGCAGGGCTCGCCGAGCCCGCGCCGACCTGCACGCAGTCCCGGCAGCCTCCGTCTCCGCAGCAGCCCCACTTCGGAGGCTCCTCGCAGAGCATGGACTTCGGAACCTGGAACGACAGGCCGGCGAGAGAAGCGCTCTGCTCACATCCCCCTCGCCCCTCACAGGTCGTAGCCAGGAGCGAGAGAATCCCCAGGTCGTACGGTGCGTCGCCGCAGGTCAGCCCGCCGCGAGCGATGTACGTCTCCTGCCGGTCCGTGGTGCCGTCCAGGCACCAATTGGTCGTGAACCGGGTCGGGACAGGCCCCTGCGCCCAGTAGAGCTTCAAGCGCCCGGAGCTCAGGACATCCGGGTCCGAGTTCCAGGAGGCCCGGACCTCCACGGCAAGGCGTGCTTCGTACGTGCCGGACCCGGTCGAGAAGATCTGGAGCCGAGGATTGAAGAGCTCCGGCTTCTGGCAGTGCTTGAGAGTGCCGCCGCAGCCTTCGCCTTTCTGGATCTTCTCCGGAAAGCCGCAGAGGTGCGCATCGAGGTCGAAGGCGCTCGAGCAGGACGGACAGGCCTGGGCCGGCGAGCTCGTCACCAGTACGCACAGAGCGGTCAAGATGCGGATGGCGAAGCGTACAGATCTGTCCATGTCCCTCCCCCACATGCGTCCGTAGAAGCGGCGTCGCTGCCGGCGAAGGAACTGCGGATCACCGGATCTGTCTCTCTAAAATTCCTGCCCGGTTATACCAGACTGGGCAGCATAGCCTTGGACTTCTCTCCCTCGGATGCGGC
>JANOCF010001209.1:0-3725 GCA_031412055.1 Holophagales bacterium
GCGCGCGGGCGGCGCCGGCCGCAAGGTTCGGACCGCCGAGCGGCCCGGCCGCGCCACCCGTGTCGACGAGGCGGCACGGCGGCACGGTGTAGAAATCCGTGCCGGCAGCGTTGAGCGGAGCAGCGAGCAGGGGCAGGAGCCCCAGCAGCAGCAGCCAGCGTTTGCGGTACAGCAGTCCTCCGCGCGGATCGTTCGCGGCGTTTGCAGCGTTCGCGGTGTTCGCGGCGTTCGCGGGCATGCTCCGTTCCCCTCTCTTCGGGACGTACGAAATGTCGTGCTGCCATCCTGGAGCTTCCGGGCTGGCCTGTCAGTGACCTGGATCACGAAAGGTGTGTGACGCAGTTCACAGTGCGGGAATCCTCACCCCCTGTCCCCCTCTCCCATCTCCCGCCCAAACCCCCGCCGGGAGAGGGGGAACGTCTTCAGACCTTGTCGGCTTCGCTTTAGCCGGGATCGCCCGCATGCGTTCCCCCTCTCCCGGGGATGGGTGGAAGGGAGATGGGAGAGGGGGACAGGGGGTGAGGATTCTCTTGCCTGGTGGGCCTGACCTGGGTACCCTTCCTTCCGGGAGGACGCCCCGATGAGACAGCCGACGAAGAGAGCCCTTGCAGCACTGACGTTGCCGTTCCTGCTTGCCGCGGCCGGCCCGGCCCGGAGCGCCGATCTCCAGGCCGACCTCAAGGCCATGGTCGATAGCGAGCTCGCCTTTGCCCGCATGGCCCAGGAGAAGACGGTCCGCGACGCGTTTCTCACCTTCGCCGCGGAAGACGGCGTCCTGATGGGCCCCAACGGGCTGGCCAACGCCCGGCAGCAGATCAGCTCCCAGCCGGCGCCTCCGCCGGACACGCCCAAGCTCACGCTGGAGTGGTGGCCCGTCTATGCCGACATCGCCCGCTCCGGGGACATGGGTTGGACCACCGGCCCGAGTCGGAGGACTCGCGGCGACCGAATCGGCTACGGCAACTTCGCCACCGTCTGGAAGAAGCAGCCCGACGGCTCCTGGCGCTGGCTGATGGACCACGGCATCAGCAACAAGGAGATGTCGCCGCTCGGACCCGACACCCCGATCCCGCCCGTGAGGGCCGAGAAGCTGAAGGGAGAAGCCTCCAAGGCGACCCAGGTGGATACCAAGGCCGTCCGGGAAGAGCTGCTCGCCGCCGACCGCGAGCTCGCCAAAGTTACGGCCAAGGGCGACACCGCCGGCTGGGCCGTCCACATGGCCGCCGACCACGCGCGGGTCCTGCGCGACGGCGTCCCGCCCGCCGTGGGCAAGGAGGCGGTGCGCGCCACCCTGGCCAAGGAGCAGCCCGTCAGCACCGAGGTCCTGGGCGGCGAGGTGTCGGCGGCCGGAGACCTGGGCTTCACCTACGGCAAGGCCGAGTGGAAGAGCGCGGAGGCTACGAAGCCCGGCGCGTACATGCGGATCTGGGAGAAGCAGGCCGGCAGGTGGACGCTGGTGATGGACAACACCAACCCCTTCCCGCCGCCTCCTCCGCCGCCCCCGGCTCCGACGCCCCAGCAGTAGCCTCGATTTCAGTCATTCCGGCGCGGGAGAACCCCTCCCGCGCACCCTGATATCCGAGGGGTGTGAGGGGCACGGTTGCCGCTGGCTCTATACTTCCCGCGAGGAGGCGGAAGAGGCATGTCGATACCCATGATCCTGGAGCGGGACGCAACGCTGGCCGATCGAGCCGATCGCGAGGGCCTGTGCCGCGTCGTCCAGGAGTTCGGAGCCCAGGGTTGGTGCCAGGGCACGGGAGGCAACTTCAGCGTCACGCTGGACCGCGACCCGCTGCGCCTGCTCATCACCCGCTCCGGCGCCATCAAGCGCCACCTCGCCCCGGACGACCTGATGGTGGTCGGCCCCGGCGGCCGGCCGGTCGAGGGGGAGATTTGCAAGCCCTCCGCGGAAGCCGAGCTGCACACGCGCATCGTCTCCCTGACCGGCGCGGGCTCGGTGCTGCACGTGCACTCCGTCTCCAACACCCTGCTGGGGGAGCACTTCGCGGACCGCGGCGGCTTCACCCTGCGCGGCTACGAGATGCTCAAGGGGCTGGAGGGGATCACCACCCACGAGGCCGAGGTCTGGGTGCCGGTGCTGCGCAACCGGCAGGACATGGCGCCCCTCTCCGAGGAGATCGGGCAGATCCTGGACGAGCGTCCGGGGCTGCATGGATTTCTTCTCGCCGGCCACGGGTTGTATACATGGGGGGAGTCGCTGAGCCAGGCCCAGCGGCACGTGGAGATCTACGAGTTCCTGTTCGAGTGCGCGGCCCGCAGGACCAGCTTCGAACCCTTTGTTGGATAAGACGGGATAAGACGGGATAGACGACAGGAGGACGTTCCATGGCTAGCGTCACTTTGAGAGACGAGAACCGGACGCTGGAAGATCCGGTGGAGATCGGCGAGTTCCTGGCTCCGTTCGGCATCTGGTACCGCCGTTTCGAGGGCACGGACGCGCTGGGGGAGAACCCCACCGACGAGCAGATTCTCGACGCGTACAAGGAGCCGATCGAGATCCTCAAGAACGAGGGCGGCTACGTCACGGCGGACGTGATCAACGTCAAGCCGGACACCCCGAACCTCCAGACGATGCTCGACAGGTTCAGCCGCGAGCACTGGCACGACGAGGACGAGGTCCGCTTCATCGTCCACGGCACGGGCCTGTTCCACATCCATCCGCCCGAGGGTCCGGTGTTCAGCATCGAGGTCACCAAGGGCGACATGATCCGGGTCCCGCGGGGCACGCATCACTGGTTCGACCTCTGCACCGACAAGACGATTCGCGCCGTGCGCCTGTTCCAGGACATGTCGGGGTGGACGCCGCACTACACCGACTCGGGCAAGGACAAGGGCTACCAGCCGCTCTGCTTCGGCCCGTTCTACATGCCGCCGGGCATGGGCCAGAGCCAGGGTCTGTAACCGCCCGTGCCGCTTCCTCCCGGCGTGCGCGCCATCCTGACGGACATCGAAGGGACGACGACACCGCTCTCCTTTGTCGTGGACGTCCTCTTTCCGTTCGCCAAGGAACGGTTGGAGGACGCCTGCGCTTCCGGCGATCCCAGGTTTGCAGACGCGGTCCGCCAGCTCCGCCAGGAGCACGAAGCAGAGAAGGAAGCGCCCGAATTCGGCAATGGCGCCCCGTACGCCCGTTACCTGATGGAGCTGGACCGCAAGTCCACGGGCCTGAAGGCGCTCCAGGGGCTGATCTGGGAGCAGGGCTACCGCGACGGCCATCTCAAGGGGGACGTCTATCCGGACGTCCCCGAAGCGCTGCAGGTCTGGAAGAAACGGGGGGTCCGCTTGCGGATCTTCTCCTCCGGCAGCGTCCTCGCCCAGAAGCTCCTCTTCGGCCACACCCCTTACGGCGACCTCCTGCCGTACTTCGAGGGCTACCACGACACCACCACCGGCCCGAAGCGGGAGACTCCCGCCTACACCGCGATTGCGGACGCCTTCGGATTGCCTCCCGGGGAGATTCTCTTCCTCAGCGACGTGACGGAGGAGCTGGATGCGGCCCGCAAGGCGGGGATGGGGACCGGGCTCCTCGTGCGTCCCGGCAACAAGCCGGCGGAGGCGGCGGGGCATGGGGTGTATCGCAGTTTCTCCGAGCTGGCCTGAGCTCCGGCCCTCCCCGCGCGGGAAGGCGTGATACCTTGATGTCTCCACCCAAGCCGTACAACCGGGGAGACGCATGGATCGCCTGCGCATCGCTCTTGCTGTGC
>JANOCF010001210.1:0-10676 GCA_031412055.1 Holophagales bacterium
GATTCCGAGCACGTGATAGACGTCCGAGCCGGTGCGCTCGCCGCCGAAGATGTCCTGTGCGCCCTGGCGGGTCGTCCAGCCTGATTCGCGTCCACCCGGGCGACGGATCGCCTCCGGCCGCTCGTTGACGATCTGGAGCGAATTGTGGAGATCATTCAGGTTGCAGTCGAGGGCGTCGAGGATCTTCTCGAGCGTATCCAGCGACGGCTTCTGCTTGCCGGTCTCATAGGCCGACAGCATGGCCTTCGTGATCCCCGCCGCGTCTGCAACCTGGTACTGCCGCTTGCCCTGTCTGTCACGGAGCCAGCGTAGGGCTCTACCAAGACCTTGGAAGGTTGACATGCGCGGAAATGTACCTTCTTCGCGGCTTTCTGGCAAGCGCAAACTTTTTGGTACCAATGACTTAGATCGAGAAAGGGAGTTCTCTCCAGACGCCCTTTTGTGCTTGTCTCAACCATATATTCCGGCGGGCGGTTGTCCTTGGAGACAAGATGTGCTCAGAAGTCGTCCCAAAAATCACGTTTTCGGTTCCGAACTCAACTACCTCCGTAGAGGGTTTTTGTCCCGTACGGGAGCGGTTTTGACAGGCCCGGACATGGTGAGAGAGTACCACCCGGCTCCAGGACGCCCGGGGCGAGTTCCCGCGAGGCGCGTTCGAGGCATCGGGGCGGGTCAGGGCGATAGTAGACTGGGCCGGTGATGACGCTCGCCTCTGTTTCAAGCCCCGTCCTGTCCGAAGCGACCGCCCTGGCTCTGGAGTTTCCGAGCCTGCTCGCGGTGGTCGCGCGGCTGGCGTCCACCGATCTGGGACGCGAGCGGGTGCTCCATCTGTCTCCTTACGAGGACGAGGCCGACCTTCGGCTCCAGCTCACGCGCTTCCAGGAGGCCTCCCGCCTCGTCGGCGAGCGCTCGCTGGTGCCGGACTTCGACGTCCCGCTCGGAGGTCTCCTGGAGAGGCTGGCCACCAGCCGGCCGCCGCTCGAAGGGGGCGATCTGGTCCGGCTGGGCGACCTCGGCAAGGCCACCCGGAGCGCCGCTGCCCGCATCCGCGAGGCCGTTCCTCCGTGTCCCGAGCTGGGGCGGATGGCCGCGGAGCTGTCCGACATCGACCCGCTTCTCAAGCGCATCGACCGGACCCTGGACCGGCGGGGCGAGGTGCGGGAGGACGCCAGTCCCCGTCTGGCCGCGCTGCGCCAGCAGATCCGGCGCACCCGCGACCAGCTCTACCGGGATCTCGGCGACTTCGTCTCCGTCCACAAGGACGAGCTGTCGGAGGACACCATTCCCATGCGCGGCGGCCGGCTGGTGGTGGTGCTCCAGGCCGGCGCCCGCGGACGGACCGGCGGCCTGGTGCACGGCCGGTCGGCCACGGGCAAGAGCTTCTACTTCGAGCCGCTGCATGTAGTGGACACCAACAACACGCTGCAGTCGTCGGTGGAGGACGAGGAGGAAGAGCGGCGCCGCATCCTCCTGGAGCTGCTGACGGAGGCGCGGGCGGCGCTGCCGGCCCTGCGGTCGCACGCGGCTTTTTTGAGCGATCTGGATCTGTTGCAGGCCTCGGTGAGGTTCGGCCAGCGCTGCGACGGGCATCTGCCCGAGATCGGACCCCGCTACGAGCTGCGGCTCCACCAGGCGCGCCACCCGCTCCTCGATCCCTGTCTCGCCGAGCTGCGCGCCGAGGCCCTGGGGCACGCCGGCCACCTGGGCGACATCGTGCCTCTGGAGGTGGAGCTCTTCCCGGACCGGCGGATTCTCGTCGTGACCGGCCCGAACGCGGGCGGCAAGACGGTGTCGCTCAAGACCGCGGGGCTGCTTTCACTGGCGGCTCTCTCCGGACTGCCGATCCCGGCCGCACCCGGCAGCCGGGTGCCGTTCCTGCGCCGGGTCGTGGCCACGGTGGGCGACGAGCAGGACCTGCTGGCCGACCGCTCCACGTTCAGCGGCCGGCTTCTGCGCCTCAAGGAGGCCTGGGAGGCCGCGGGACCGGACAGCCTGGTCCTCCTGGACGAGCTCGGCTCGGGCACCGATCCCGAGGAGGGCGCGGCGCTCTCGGTCGCGCTCCTCGAAGGGCTGCTTGAAAAGGGCAGCCTGTCGGTCATCACGACCCACCTGACGCAGCTCGCGGCCGCGGCCCTGGAGATGGACGGGGCCACTTGCGCGGCCATGGAGTTCGATCCGGGCACGGGCCGGCCGACTTTCCGCCTGGTACCCGGCCCGCCGGGAGGCAGCGAGGCGCTGGCGCTGGGCCGCCGGCTCGGCCTGCCCGCCGAGTGGCTGGACCGCGCGGAGGCGCGGCTCGGCTCGGAGCACCGGGACCTCCGCCGCCTGATCGCCGAGGTGGAGCGGGTGCGCCAGGAGCTGGCCGAGACCCGGGAGCGTCTGGGGTTCGAGGTCGCGGACGCCGAGAAGCTCCGCCGCCGCCTGGAAGCCGAGCGCAACGCCGCGGAGGAGGAGCGCCGCAACGTGGCCAGGCGCCTCCGGACAGAGCTCGACACCTTCCGCCGGGAGACCGCGGAGCGCCTTCGCCGGGAAGTCGAGCGCATGCAGGAGCGTTTCGAGGAGGGACGGCGGAAGAATCTCGCGGTCGAAGCGGTGGAGAGCCTGTTCGCGGAGGCCCCGCGGTTCACGGAGGAGGTCTCGGCCGCGGAGGGTCCGCTGGTGATCGGGGCGACGGTCCGGCACATGGGGCTCGGCTGGGAAGGCACCCTGGACCGGCTGGAGCCGGACCGGGCGGAGGTCCTGGTCCGCGGCAAGCGGGTGCGATGCCGTCCCGAAGAGCTGGGACCCGTATCGCCGATATCTGGCAAGGGGGGCGGCAAGCCGGCAACGCCCGCTCTCCGCCGTGGACCCGCGCCCCAGGAGACGCCCAGAACGGTGCGCGAGGCTGTCCGGCGCAGCGATCTCGACGAGTCGGTCTCCATTCTCCCGGAGCTGAACCTGATCGGGCAGCGGGTCGAGCCCGCGCTGGAGGAGTTGGACTCCTACATCGACCGCGCCCTGCTCGCCGCCCGCAAGCAGGTCCGGGTGGTCCACGGCCACGGCTCCGGCAAGCTGCGGCAGGCGGTGCGCGAGCACCTGCGGTCGCATCGCGGCGTCACCTCGATCCGGTCCGGCGCACCCAATGAAGGCGGCGACGGCGCGACCGTGGTAGAGCTGCGCGCCTGAATCACGCGCCTGAGCCGATAACTTCTCATGTCTCTGGGCAACGTCAACATAACCCCCCAGCTCGTGCAGGCCGTGCGCGACGCGGCGGACATCGTCGCCGTCGCCTCCGAGCACACCCGTCTGCGCAAGGCGGGCCGCCGCCACCAGGGGCTCTGCCCGCTGCACAAGGAGAAGTCGCCCTCCTTCAGCGTCGACCCGGTGCAGGGTCTCTTCTACTGCTTCGGCTGCGGCGCGGGCGGCGACTCCATCAAGCTCCACATGCTTGCCACGGGCGACGACTTCCCGGCGGCCATCGAGGCCCTGGCCACGCGCTACGGCATCCCGCTGCCGAGCCGGGAGACCAGGGCCGGCCTGCGGGGCGAGCGGACGGAGCGGGACCTGGAGGGCGCGCTCCAGGCGGCGGCCGGGTTCTTCACCGATCAGCTCCGGAAGTCGTCGTTCGCCCGGGAGTACCTGGAGACGCGGCGCATCCCGCCGGAGCTGATCGAGCGCTTCGGCCTCGGCTACGCGCCGGACGGCTGGCGCAACCTGATCCAGGCGCTGCATGCAAAGGTCCCTCTGGCCGACCTGGAGGCCGCGGGCCTGGTCGGCCGGCCCGAGCGCGGGGGCGATCCGTACGACCGCTTCCGCAACCGGCTGATGTTCCCCATCCACAACCCGTCGGGCCGGCTGGTCGGCTTCGGCGGGCGCACGCTGGGAGACGACACCGCGAAGTACGTCAACACCGCCGAGACGGACCGCTTCCACAAGGGGCTCCTGCTCTACGGTCTCCATCAGGCCAAGCGGGAGATCCGGGAGAGCGGCCGGGCGATCCTCTGCGAGGGGTACTTCGACGTGATCGGGACCGTGGCCTGCGGCCTGGAAGGGGCGGTGGCCGGGATGGGCACGGCGCTCACGCCCGAGCAGTCCAAGATGCTCTCGCGCTACGCCGAGGAGGTGGTGGTCGCGTACGACGGCGACAAGGCGGGCGAGAACGCCTTCCGGCGCGCCCTGCCGCTGCTGCTCGGCGAGGGGATCGGCGTGCGCCGCGCCCGCTTCCCGGGCAACCACGACCCCGACTCGCTGCGGCTGGAGGCCGGCCCGGAGGCGGTGTCGGCCGCCGTGGCCGATGCCGAGGACGCGGTGGTCGCGGAGATCGAGCGGCTGGTCCCGCCCGAGACCGCGCGGGAGCCGCAGCTCCAGGCCAAGGCGGCGGCCGCCGTCTCCGAGCTGCTGCGGCCGGTCCCGGACCCGATCCTCCGCTACAGCTATGCCCGTGTCGCCTCGGAGCGCCTTGGGGTCCCGGTGGAGATGCTGGCGCGGCGGGTTGGAGGAGGATCGGGTGCCACGACCGCCTCGAATCGGGCGGAGCCGCGCCCCGGAACGCTGGCTGCGGGAGGGGAGTCCCGGCCCAACCAGGGACCTAATAAAGGGGACGGCCTTTCTTGGAACATCGAGAAGCTGGTGCTCGCCCACCTGCTGGAGGGGACGGAGCCGGTGCCTCCGCTGGCGGATCTGCCGCAGCCGGAAGCGTTCCTCGACCTCGAATGCCGGAATATTTACCAGACCTTCTGCGCTCTATATGCAAGAGGGACAGGTTCCCCCCCGGACACCAGGGCAGTGTTGGCGGAGGTCGGGTCGGAGGGGGGAGCGGTTGACCTGATGGCCGGTGTTCTGTTAGAAAGAAAGTTTACGTCCGGAGTATCCGGGAAACTGGGTCTTTCGGAGTCCCTCGAAAAGCTGGAGGACCGCTGGCGCAAGCAACGAAGTCGCGAGCTGGCGGCAGGAATCCGGGAGGCGGAGATCCGGAAGGATTCTGCGCGTCTCCAGAGCCTTTTGGAAGAAAAGGACCGCTTGAACCAGGGCCTGCATCGAGGGTTCCGCGCGAGCCGTGAGGGTGTCTGACCCTCTGACGAGCTCAGCCCATAGGAGATCACTTTGACTACGAGCCTCACACCCGTCGAAGAGAAGTACAGCTCCGTCAAGCAGCTCATCGAGCTTGGCAAGGAGAAGGGCTATCTCCTTTACGACGAGATCTACGAGATGCTTCCCGAGGAGGTGGTGAGCCTTCCGGACGAGCTGGATGAAATCTATCTCCGGTTCACGGATCTGGGGGTCGACGTCATCGACCGCCCGGAGCGGTACCAGAACCGGGACGATTTCGAGTCCGGAGGAACGAGCGACTTCGACAAGAAGGAAGACGAGACCGCCGAGTTCGGTCTTGCCGCCCACGAGAAGACCAACGACCCCGTCCGCATGTACCTGCGCGAGATGGGCACGGTGCCGCTGCTCGACCGGGAGGGCGAGGTTGAGATCGCCCAGAGGATCGAGCAGGGCGAGTGGATGATCTACGAGGCTCTCTGCGAGAACCCGGTCGTCCTGCGCGAGCTGCTGCGCCTCAACGAGATGGCGGTGCGCGACAAGCGCATCCTGCGCGAGCTGATCAACGCCGATCCGGACGAGCCGCTCGACAACAAGTCGGCCGACCGCATCAAGCTCAACCTCAAGATCTTCGAGCAGATCGCGGTCAACGACGCCGAGATCCAGGAGCTGCGCAAGCGCCAGAAGCGCTGCAAGCCCGACGGCGACAAGTACCTGGAGATCGAGCGCGAGATCGACCGCCTGGTGGCCAAGATCGCCAAGGACATCCGGACCATCGACTTCAGCGTCCAGACGCGCAACCGCCTGGTCGACTTCCTCAAGGACATCGACCGGCAGTTTTCCCGCTTCGAGCAGGACATCAAGCGGGCGCAGACGGCTCTGAAGAAGGAGGGCAGCGAGGAGCTCAAGGCGCTGCACCGCCGCCGCATCGAGAAGTACCGCGGCGCTCTGCGCGAGCTGGAGGAGCGCTACGGCACCACCCACGCCGAGATCGCCTCGACCATCAACAAGATCCGGCATGGCGAGTCGATCTGCGAGCGCGCCAAGGAGGAGCTGATCGTCGCCAACCTCCGCCTGGTGGTCTCCATCGCCAAGAAGTACACCAACCGCGGCCTGCAGTTCCTCGACCTCATCCAGGAGGGGAACATCGGCCTCATGAAGGCGGTGGAGAAGTTCGAGTACCGGCGCGGCTACAAGTTCTCGACCTATGCCACCTGGTGGATCCGGCAGGCGATCACCCGGGCCATCGCGGACCAGGCGCGGACGATCCGCATCCCGGTCCACATGATCGAGACCATCAACAAGCTGACCCGCACCAGCCGCTCGCTGGTGCAGGAGCTCGGCCGCGAGCCCACCGCCGAGGAGATCGGCGAGCGGATGGACCTCCCGGCCTCCAAGGTGCGCAAGATCATGAAGATCGCCCAGGAGCCGATCTCTCTCGAGACGCCGATCGGCGAGGAAGAGGATTCGCATCTCGGCGACTTCATCGAGGACAAGAACGCGGTCTCGCCGATCGACTCGGTGATCTTCGCCAACCTCAAGGACCAGACCCGCAAGGTGCTGAAGACCCTCTCGCCGCGCGAGGAGCTGGTCCTCAAGATGCGCTTCGGCGTGGGCGACGGCTCCGAGCACACGCTCGAAGAGGTTGGGCGGTCGTTCAACGTCACTCGCGAGCGCATCCGCCAGATCGAGTCCAAGGCGCTGCGCAAGCTCCGCCACCCCAGCCGGGCGACGCGGCTCAAGCCGTTCCTGGACTCCGCATAGAGAACAGGCCCTTCCCGGGCGTCCTGGGCGTGCTGGATTGACAGGACGCCCGGGATGCGCCTAACATTCCGCCTCCCGGGCAAGCCCGGCCTACACTCCTCGGTAGCTCAACGGTAGAGCGTTCGGCTGTTAACCGAAATGTTGGGGGTTCAAATCCCTCCCGAGGAGCCATTCTCTTTTTTTCAAGCTTCCGACAGAATCCGCCGCAGCAGCACCAGCAGCCAGATCCCGGCCGCGGTCAGCCCCAGGGGCAGGACCGATCCGTTCCACCAGGGAGGATCCGTGTGCTCGGAGCGGATCTCGGCCGCCTCCCAGGGGTGACCCGCGAGGGCCGGACCCAGCGCCGCGAGGTCGTACCGCGGCTCCTCCAACCCCTGAGCTCCCACCAGGAGCTGCACCTCGCCGCCCTTCGCCAGATCGGGCCAGACAAAGAGCAGGACATCCCTCCGGCGCCAGACCTGAACGTCCAGGGCCGGCAGCGGAGGGTTGTCGCCGTCCTGGAACCGCACCGTGAGCAGCCGCGGAGCCGGACCGTTCAGGGGCAGGCCTGTCCGGCAGGGCAGCGGCGGCGCGGGCATGCACGTCCAGTTGGCCCCGGCCACGTCCTTGGGGCCTGGCCCGCGGCCCGGATCGACGTAGCGGACCGACACGGGGCGCCGGAGGGGTATCCCGGGCGCGGTCAGATGGATCTGCGTCAGCGGCAGCCCCCCGGCGGGAAGGGAGACCACCAGCCGGCTCTCGCCGCGGATGCCCGACTCGCCGGGCCGGGAGCCGGTCTCTCCGGCCGTGAGGGCCGGCTCGGGCGGGGACCAGCGGAAGAACGGGACCTGGCGCCCGGCCACGGACAGCCGGAGATCCGCCAGGCTCTCCCGGGACGCTCCGTAGACCGCGGCCGGGATCTCCAGGCGGACCAGCTCGCCGGGCTCGGCCTCGGAAGCGATGTTCCACGACGAGGAGAAGCGGACGCCGTCCAGCGGCGCTCCCGGCGCCGAAGGGAGCGGGCGCGCGGCATGGGCCTGCTCGGGACCCGGCTCCACCCAGGCCGTACCGGCCGCATCGGCGGAGCCCGTCCGCGGAGACTCCTCCCCCATCGCGCCGATACCGCGGATCCCTCCGATCCCTCCATAGGCCAGCACGTAGCCGCCCGGCTGCGCGGCCTG
This sequence comes from Holophagales bacterium, assembly GCA_031412055.1. GTDB lineage: Bacteria > Acidobacteriota > Thermoanaerobaculia > Multivoradales > UBA5704 > DATMER01. Next base: position 7,950 of record JANOCF010001210.1, read on the forward strand.
GAACAGGACCATCGGCACCGCGAGGTCGACACCGTAGCCGGTCAGGACCGGCACCGTCTCATCCGGACCCTGGAGCTCCAGCCGCAACGCGCCGGCGACCGGCTCCTTGCCACCCGCCAGCACGTGCCGGCTCGCCTCGCCCGCCGTCTCCCACACCCCTTCGGCGAGGAGATGCCAGCGGGCCTCCCGGGGCTCGTAGAGCCGGTAGCCAACGGGACCGATTCCCTTCAGCTCCACGGTCAGGCGGCGGACGATCTGTTCGGCGGGGAGATCCAGGGTGCAGGCGACCCGGGGGCCGGAGGAGGTCCGGTCGCAGCTCGCCCCGCGAGTGGCCAGGGCGAGGGTGGGGCCGGTGACGGTCTCCACCTCGGCCGTTGGGGGCTTCGCGAGGGCTCCTTGTCCCGTCAGGCGCAGGTAGCGGTCCGGGGTCGATGGGTAGGAGAGCGCCAGGCGTGCGGGCTCTCTCTCAAGATTCGGGATGCCCTCCACGAGGAGCTGCCAGGCGCTGCCATCCGGGCTTCCTTCCAGGCGCAGCGGAGTGTCTTGGGGGCGCTGAGGGCTTCCGAGATCCAGGATCAGACGCTCGTGCGGTACCGGGCCGGCTCCGGTGTCGAGGAGCAGCGTCCAGCCGTCCTCTCCCCTTTCGATCCCCCGCGCCTGGACGGGCCGTCTCCCGCTGGCCGGAAGCGAGGCGGCGAGCCGGAAAGGGATCTGGTCCCCCGCGGGGGAAAACAGGTGTAGATCCGCCCCTCCCGGAGCCATGTGCCGCAGCGTGTCGGCGTCCAGCGGCACCCGCACCCAAGCTGCGGAGGGCACGTCCGCTGGAACCACGATGTTGCGTGAGTAGGTGAAGCCTTCGACCGCGGCCAGGGCCGGCGCCGGGGCTCCCAGGAGCAGGAAGAGGGAGAGCAGAGGGCCCGGGAGGCTTTGCAAATTGAAGCGTAAGCTCAAGGACTGGTCCGGCTCAGGCGGGACGGCGAGTTCCGAACGCTCGTTCCGGCCCAGGGTGGACAGAGCAGTGGCTCCCGATGCTGCCGCACCAACCGGAGATAGGGGCCTCGTTTTCTGTTCGCTGTACAAATTCTAGCACGACCACCCCTCCCTTTTGTAAAGCCCCCTCTTTATACGAATCTGGAGCGGTGATCGTCTACGAGCTTTTCGACGACGCCGGGGTCGGCGAGTGTCGTGATATCGCCCAGCTCCTCGTACTCTCCGGCCGCGATCTTTCGCAGGATCCGGCGCATGATCTTGCCCGAGCGGGTCTTGGGCAGGCCGGAGACGACCTGAATGCGGTCCGGCGTGGCGATGGCGCCGATCGCGTGCCGCACCTGCTCCTTGAGCGCGCCCACCAGCTCCTCCTCGTCCCAGCTCTCGTAATCCGGCGTCACGTGCACGTAGGCGAAGATGCCGGTCCCCTTGATGTCGTGGGGGAAGCCGACCACCGCGGCCTCGGCCACGGCATCGTGAGCCACCAGGGCGCTCTCGACCTCGGCGGTGCCCAGCCGGTGGCCCGAGACGTTCAGCACGTCGTCCACCCGGCCGGTGATCCAATAGTAGCCGTCGATGTCGCGCCGGCAGCCGTCGCCCGTGAAGTAGAGGCCGGGAAACTGGGAGAAGTAGGTCTCGCGGAACCGCTGGTGGTCGCCATAGATCGTCCGCGCCTGCCCCGGCCAGGTGCCGCGCAGGCAGAGGTTGCCCGAGACGTCGTTGCCCACCAGCTCCTCGCCCTTCTCGTCCACCAGCACCGGCCGGACGCCGAAGAACGGCAGCGTGGCTGATCCCGGTTTGGTGGGGGTGGCTCCGGGCAGCGGGGTGATGAGGATGCCCCCGGTCTCCGTCTGCCACCAGGTGTCCACCACGGCGCAGCGGCCCTCGCCGACCACGTCGTGGTACCACATCCAGACCTCGGGGTTGATCGGCTCGCCCACCGAGCCCAGGACCCGCAGCGACTGGCGGCTGTAGCGCTTCACCCACTCGTTCCCGGAGCGGGCGATGGCCCGGATCGCGGTCGGCGCGGTGTAGAAGATGTTGACCCCGAGGTCGTCCACGATGCGCCAGTACCGCCCCGGGTCGGGGTAGGTGGGGATCGACTCGAACATCACCGTGGTGGCGCCGTTGGCCAGCGGCCCGTAGACGATGTAGCTGTGCCCCGTGACCCAGCCCACGTCCGCGGCGCAGAAGTAGATGTCTCCGGGGTGGTAGTCGAAGACGAGCTTGTGGGTCAGCGCGGCATAGAGGAGATACCCGCCCGTGGTGTGGAGCACGCCCTTGGGCCGGCCGGTGGACCCCGAGGTGTAGAGGATGTAGAGGGGATCCTCGGCCGCCATCCACTCCACCGGGCAGGTGGAGCGCTGCCGGCGGGTCTCGTCCTCCATCCAGAGATCGCGCCCGGTCTTCATGGGCACGTCCTTGTCGGTGCGGCGCACCACCAGCACCTTTTCCACCAGGGCCAGGCCGTCGACGGCCTGGTCGACCGTCTGCTTCAGCGGGATGCGCTTGCCGCCGCGCAGGCCCTCGTTGGCGGTGATCACCAGCTTGCACTCCGCGTCGAGGATGCGCCCGCGCAGCGACTCGGCGGAGAACCCGGCGAAGACCACGGAGTGGACCGCACCGATCCGGGCGCAGGCGAGCATCGAGTAGGCCAGCTCGGGGATCATGGGCAGGTAGATGCAGACCCGGTCCCCTTTGCGCACCCCGTGCGACAGGAGCACGTTGGCGATGCGGGCG
>JANOCF010001211.1:0-4344 GCA_031412055.1 Holophagales bacterium
CTCGCCCGACCTCCGGGTCTGGATCAACTGCTGAACGCCCTGCCCGTGCTGCGGAGCTCGCTGACCTTCCATCACCGGGTGTTACTGACGCTGGTCCTCTGCTTCGCGTACCTGGCCGCCTGCACCTGGGAGCGCTGGCGACAGGGATTGTTGCCTCGTGGCCGTCTGATCGGCGCCGCGGTCGTCCTGGGCGGTCTGATCGCATGGTCCTACATAGCCCATCCGAGCCCTGACGTCCCGGGAGCTCTCGCCGGCCTGCGCTGGACCTCCCTGGGCATTCAACTCGCCATCGTCGCCGGCGCCACGCTGCTTCTTGGCCGGCCGAAGACCAGCGCTCTCGTGCTGGCCTCGCTGGTGGGCGTCGAGCTCCTCTTCTTCCACGTCCCGGCCAACCCGCCCGTCCCGGCGAGGTTCTTCTACCCGGAGACGCCTCCGGTGCGCTTCGTGCGCGAACACCTGGACCCCTGGATGAGAATGGCCGGTCTAGGCCCGGCGCTGAGGGCGAACATCCCGTCCGTCTACGGCCTGGCAGACCCGCGCTCCTCGAATCCCGCCAAGCCCGCGGCCTACATCGAGGCCACCTCGCGGATCAATCTCACTCCCGGCCGTGCCACGGACGGTTTCGGAGAGCCCCAGGACCCGCTCTACCAACTCCTCGGAGTGCGCTACCTGATGACCGCGCCCGACTCGCCGCTGCCCGGTCCCTGGAAGCTGGTCCTGCGAGACCCGAGCGGCTGGGTCTGGGAGCGTCCGCGATCGCTGCCGAGGATCTTCCTGCCACACGAGGCGCTCCCCTGTCCCGACGGCACTTCATGGTCCGACTGTACAAAGCCCATTCGGAACTTTCGCCGGGAGACGGCTGTGCGGTCAGAGCGTTGGGCGGCCGCCGCACCGAGAGCGTCAGAGATGATCCTGGGCGAGTTTGCTCCGACTTGGCTGCGGGCCAGGGTCCGCCTCACCGAGAGGCGCCTGCTCGCCTCCAGCATCTTCCAGGATGGGGGATGGCTGGTCCTCAAGGATGGCGAGCCGCAGGTCACGATGCTGGCGAACGGGCCGTTCGTCGCCGCCTGGCTTTCGGAGGGGGAAGGGCGGGTGGATGTTCTCTACCGACCGAAAGGTTTTCTTACCGGGATGATCCTCGCCGCGCTGGCGCTCTTCATGGCGGCTTTTCTTTGGGTGGCTCCTCCTGCTACCCGTTCAGCCGCCACACCGCGAAGTTGAGCGCAGCGGCGAACGTCACCCAGAGCAGGTAGGGCACGAACAGCGCGCCCGCGAGGCGGTCGACGCGCCAGAAGGCGAGCAGGGTCATCAGGATGGCGACCCACAGGAAGACGATCTCCAGCATTCCCAGAGCGGGCGAGCGGAGACCGAAGAAAAGCCCGGACCAGATGAGATTCAGGAAGAGTTGCACGAGGAAGATCGTGAGCGGCCGGCGCTGCTCCGTCCAGCCTCCCCTCCTCCACACCAGCCACGCCGCCACCGCCATGGCCAGGTAGAGGGCTGTCCAGACCGGGCCGAACAGCCAGGACGGCGGCGTCCACGTGGGCTTGGCGAGTTGGTCGTACCACTCCGGCTGCGAGAGCGACGTCCAATAGCCGCCGATGCCGGCCGCCGCGAAGCACAGGACCACGAATCCAAGGAGCGCGAGCCACGAGCGTCCGGCCATGGCTACATCGAGATCGAGCCCTTGCGGAACTCGGTCTTGGCGAGATGCACGTTGATCAGCACGGGCGTTCCGGCGCGGGCGGTGCGCACCGCCTCGTCCAGGACCGCTGGAATGTCCTCTGTTCTATTCAACAGCAGCCCCCGGCCGCCATACCCTTCCGCGACCTTGTGGTAGTCCGAGCGGGCCAGGACGGTGCCCACGTCGTCCTTGAGGATCTCCACCTGCTCGCGGGCGATCTGCATCCAGCCCGCGTCGTTGCCCACGACCGCGATCACCGGGATGCCGTGGCGGGCGAAGGTGTCGAACTCGGCCAGACTGTAGGCCACGGAGCCGTCACCGTAGACGATCCAGACGTCCGCATCCGGACGGCAGAGCTTGGCCCCTAGAGCAAAGCCGCCACCCACGCCCAGCGTCCCGAACACGCCCGGGTCCAGCCAGGAGAGAGGACGCCGCGGGCTCAGGATGTACGAGGCCGTGGCCACGAAGTCGCCGCCGTCGACCACGAGCACGCTGTTCTCCGCGAGGCTCCGCTCCATCTCCCGGAAGAGGTGAATGGGATTGATCAGGTCGGGCTCGGCCGGGGCCGCAGCCTGGGCCTCGATCTCCCGCTCGCGCTCCCGGTCGCGGGCACGCAGCGACTCCAGCCAGCCGGCCGACTGCGATCCCTCTTTCAGCTCCGCCGCGATACCGCTGAGCAGCAGGCCGGGATCGCCATGGACGGCGAGATCCGGCTTGCGGTTCTGCGTCAGGTCCTGCTCGCTGCGGTTGACCGAGATCAGGAAGGCCTTGCGGTTGATGTGGCGGCCGTAGTCGAGCCGGAAGTCGTTGGGGACGCCCGCGAGGAGGACCGTGTCCGCCTCCCGCAGCGCCTCCTTGCGCTTGTGACGGATTTGCAGACCATGTCCGACGCCAAGCAGCCCGCGTGCCCCACCCGCGAGGTAGATCGGCACGCCGATCGAATCGAGCGCGCGGGCAAGCTCGCCCACTCCCGCGGTGTCGAGCATGACCTGGCTGCCCAGGACCATGACCGGCTTCTTCGCCTTGCGCAGCCGGGCGGCAGCCTTGCGGGTCAGTCCGCGATCGATGGGTGCCGGCAGTATCTGGCGCGGTGGGCGCGGCGGGCGCGGAACGGGCGACGCCTTGCTCCCCTCGCCGAAAAGACGGGTGAGGTGGCGGTTCAGGTACATGCGCAGCGCGGCCCCGGCGAGCCCGCCTCCCTTGCCCGCGGTCAGATACCAGCTACGGACCAGCTCCTCGTCGTAGAGGAGATCGACCGGCAGCTCCACGAAGACCGGCCCCGGCACACCTGTGCGGGCCTCCACAAAAGCGCGCTCCAGCGCGGGGACCAGGTCCCGCACTCGCGCCACGGTGCAGGCCCACTTCACATGCGGCGCGATGAGTGCGATCTGGTCGATGTCCTGGAGCGCTCCCTTGCCCTTGAGGAGCGTGGCCGCCGAGCCCCCGAGCAGCACGACCGCGGATTGCGCGAGCTGCGCGTTCTTGATCGCCGTGATCGTGTTGGTCACACCCGGACCGGCCGTGACCGCGGCCACACCGGGCACGCCGGTCATCCGGAACACGGCGTCGGCGGCGAAGACGGCATCCACCTCGTGGCGGACGTCCACCACCCGGATGCCGAGCCGCTTGGCTCCCACCAGGATGGGCGAGATGTGCCCTCCGCAGAGAGTGAAGAGAAACGGTACCCCCTGCGCCTGCAGCACCGCCGCGATCCGATCGCCTCCGTTCATGCTCGCTCTCCCATGACGTGCTTATCCAGGGTGACACAGCGGAACTCTCCCGCCATCACCGTTTCGCCCTCGCGGCGCACCTCGACCTTCACCCGGCTCTTGCGTCCGTCCGTCTCCTCGACGCGCGCCTCGGCCACGAGACGCTCCCCTACCGCCACCGGCTTGAGGAACCGGACCTCCGAGCCCGCGAGCACCACGTTGGGATGGTTGACCGCGAGCATGGCCGCGTAGTCGGCCATCCCGAAGACGAACCCGCCATGGACGAGGCCGCGCGCGTCCGCCGCCATCTCGGGCACCGTCGTCAGGGCCACAAAGGCCGTGCCCTCGCTCAACTTCAGCGGCTCTCCGCTGAGACGGCGGTTGATGGCGAGGTGGGTATTGGGCTCCATGCCGATGGATTATAGGTATAGCCTCTCGCCATGTCCTGGTCCGGAGACCCCCGAGCCCTCGAATCCGACCTCCGCCGCGCCGTTCGAGGAGAGGTCCGCTTCGACGCCGGCAGCCGGGCTCTCTACGCCACGGACGCCTCCAACTACCGGCAGGTGCCCATCGGCGTCGTAGTCCCCAAGGGATCGGAAGACGTGATCGCGGCCGTGGAGGTCTGCCGCCAGCACGGCGCTCCCCTGCTGGGAAGGGGCGGCGGCACGAGCCTCGCGGGACAGGCGTGCAACGTGGCCGTGGTCCTGGACTTCTCCCGCCACCTGAGCCGGATCCTGGAGATCGATCCCGAGCGGCGGATCGCGCGCGTCGAGCCCGGAGTCGTCCTCGACTCCCTGCGCCGCGAGGCCGGCAAGCATGGCCTCACGTTCGGCCCCGACCCCGCCACCCACGCGTGGTGCACTCTCGGCGGGATGATCGGCAACAACTCCTGCGGCGCCCACTCGCTCACCACGGGCCGGACCTCGGACAACGTCGAGGAGCTGGACGTCC
>JANOCF010001212.1:0-3880 GCA_031412055.1 Holophagales bacterium
CCGAGTGCTCCATGAGCGACAACGTGGCGGTCGAGTACCCGGACGTGGAGTTCGTCCGTCCGTGCCAGCTCTGCCCGCACATGAAGAAGATCACCCTGCAGAAGATCCTCCGGTCGCTCCAGACGATGCAGCACGAGGTCCTCGTCGACCCCGAGGTCGGCGCGCGGGCGAAGCTCGCGGTGGACCGGATGCTCGCGGTGGGACGGCGGGAGGGAAAGTGAACCGTTCTGTTAATACCTCCGGCCCGGCAGGCATCTCCCGGTCGGACGTCTTGGTCGTCGGCAGCGGCGCCGCCGGTCTGACCGCCGCCCTCGGATCGGCGCCGCTGCGGGTGACGGTCCTGACCAAGACCACCCTGGTCAGCGGCTCGAGCCCCTGGGCGCAGGGCGGCGTGGCGGCTGCCATGGGGACGGACGATACGCCGTCCCTGCACGCGTCCGACACCCTGAGCGCGGGCGCCGGCCTGTGCGACCCCCGGGCCGTGGCCTTGCTGACCGGCGAGGGTCCGGAGCGGGTCAAGGCCCTGCTGGAGATGGGCGCGCGCTTCGACCGCGATTCCGCGGGCGAGCTCTCTTTAACCCGGGAAGCAGCGCACAGCCGGCGCCGTATCCTCCACGCCAAGGACGCCACGGGCTCGGAGATCGTCCGCGCCATGGGCGAGGCCGTGCGCCACGCCCCCGAGCTGCGCCTGATCGAGCGCGCCTTTGCCGTGGACCTCGTGGTCGAGGATGGCCAGGTCGCGGGCGTGCTGGCGGTCCATGACGATGGCCGCCGGATGCTCCACCTGGCTCCGGCTGTGGTGCTGGCTACGGGAGGACCGGGCCAGATCTACCTCCACACGACCAACCCCCGCGAAGCCACGGGCGACGGCCTGGCCATGGCGGCCCGGGCCGGAGCGCGGCTGGTGGACATGGAGTTCGTCCAGTTCCACCCCACCGCATTGGATGTCGACACCGAGGGCGAGCCCATGCCGCTGCTCACCGAAGCGCTGCGCGGCGAGGGTGCGATCCTGATCGACGGCGACGGCTACCGCTTCATGGCGGACGAGCACCCCGACCGCGAGCTCGCGCCCCGCGATGTCGTGGCCCGTGCCCTCTGGCGCCGCCTGATGGCCGGGCGCCGCGTCTTCCTCGACGCCCGCGAGGCCGTGGGCGACGCCTTCCCGGACCGCTTTCCGACCGTCTTCGAGCTCTGCCGCCGTCACGGTCTCGATCCGCGCACCCAGCCGATCCCGGTCGCCCCCGCGGCCCACTACCACATGGGCGGCATCGCCGTGGACGGCCAGGGCCGGACATCGCTGCCGGGTCTCTGGGCCTGCGGCGAGGTCGCCTCGACGGGCGTGCACGGGGCTAACCGCCTGGCAAGCAACTCGCTCCTGGAGGCCCTGGTCTTCGGCTCCCGCGTGGCGGACGACCTGCGCGCTTCGGCCGGCCGGAGCTTCCCGACGGGCCGCCGCGTTCCGTCGGTACCCGAGGGCACGTCCCAGGACAAAGCTCTGCAGCTCGCCATCCGCAAGCTGATGTGGGAGCAGGTAGGGGTCGTCCGCGACGAGAAGGGTCTGACGGCCGCGGTTGAGGATCTGGAATCGATGGCGGAGTCGTACCCGCGGATCTCGGGCGAAGCCCGTAACCTGCTTGCCGTGGGCCGGCTGGTGGCGGCGGCGGCCCTGGAGCGCCGCGAGAGCCGCGGCGGCCACTTCCGTTCTGACTGCCCGCTGCCGGACCCCGACTGGCAGCGCCGCCTGTTCCTGACCGCCGCGCCCGATGGCTCGCCCATCCTGGAGCAGTCCTCGCCGGCCCGGATGGCCGGAGCGGTCGGATGAGCGGGGGCGCTCCGTATCTGGCCTCGCTTCGTCCCCTCCTCTACGAGCCGATCATCCGTCGCTCGCTGGAAGAGGACCTGGGAAGGGCCGGAGACCTGACCAGCGACGCCATACTGCCGCCGGACCTCCGGGGCGAGGCGGCCATCGTGGCCCGCAAGCCTGGCCGGATCGCAGGTCTTGAGGTGGCGGTCTCGGCCTTCCGTATCCTGGACCCCGCGATGGAGATCGAGCTGCATTCCGCGGACGGCCGCGACGCCGAGGCGGGGGAGACCCTGGCGCTGGTGCGCGGCCCGGCGCGGTCGCTCCTCTCGGCCGAGCGCACGGCCCTGAACATCCACGGCCGTCTCTGCGGCGTGGCCACGGTCACGCGGGATCTCGTGGCGGCTGTTGCTCAGTATGGGGCAGCCCGCATCGTCTGCACCCGCAAGACCACGCCAGGGCTGCGAGCGCTGGAGAAGTACGCGGTCCGGGCGGGAGGCGGCAGCAATCACCGCTTCGGCCTGGACGACGCCGTGCTCATCAAGGACAACCACCGCGCCCTGGCCGGGGGCCTGAAGCCGGCCGTGGAGCGTGCCCGCGCCTACGTCGGCCATCTCGTGAAGATCGAGGTCGAAGTGGACTCCCTGGACCAGCTCGAAGAGGCGCTCGCCCTCGGGGTCGACGTGGTTCTTCTGGACAACATGCCGCTCGACACCCTGCGCGAGGCCGTGCGCATGGCGAAAGGCAGGGCGCTGACCGAGGCCTCGGGCGGCATCACCCCGCAGACCGCCCCGGCCGTGGCCGCCACCGGAGTGGACATGATCTCCGTCGGCTGGCTCACCCACAGCTCGCCTGCCCTGGATGTCGCCCTCGACGTCACGATCTGAGAACCTTCAGCCTCCGTTTTTCGGGCGTGTAGCAGTAATGCTACAATGCCTTCCATGAAGGAGATTCCTCAGCGCGATCTGCGAAACCAGAGCGGCGAGATCTTGCGCGAGACGGAGAAAGGAGAGAGCTTCTTGATTACCGTGGGAAGGCGGCCTATCGCCCTGCTGACTCCCTATCCGAAAAAGCAGTGGGTGCCCAGGACCGAGGCGATGAAGCTCCTCGGGATCGCCAGACCGGATCCTCGCTTCTTTGAGGATGTGGCCGAGTTGGGCGAGATGGACGATCTGGACGATCCATGGCAACGCTGAGCCGGGGTCTTCTGGACACCTCGGTCGTCATTGCTAAGACCGAAGCCGAGGCCGGCCTGGATCTGGAGCCCATGCTGCCCCATGAGGTCGCAATCTCCGTCGCGACCCTGGCGGAGCTCCACTTCGGCGTCCTCGTCGCGTCGGACGCCGAGACTCGCCGGCAGAGGCTTCAGCGTCTGGGGGAGGTTGAGGCGATGTTCGATCCGTTGCCGCTGGACGCCGGAGTTGGACGTGCCTTTGCCATGATGGCCCATGCCGTGAAAACGGGTGGCGGCCAGCCTCGCGCCCGAGTCATGGACCTCTGGATCGCCGCCACGGCCCACGCCTACAAGCTCCCTCTCTACACGCGCAACTTCGATGACTTCAAGCTCCTGCAGAGGCTGATCGAAGTCAGGAAGGTCTGACTGTCCAGGGCGTTCGGCGCGTGATAGCGAACGGTTGAAACACCTTCGGGGAAAAACGCGTAGAGTCGAGCCATGGACACCGTCGAGCCCGCCATAGCCGTGGACGCCGCCTCTGCGCCTCCTGTGGCCTCCACACTCCCACCGATCACCCCGATAGCGCCGATCGCCGACGGCGTCGAGCGCTCCCCTGATCCGCGCTCGATCAAGCTCCACCGGATCGTCGGCTGGATCACCTCCGGCTCGATCTCGCTCGGCGTGCTCGCCGGGGCCGTCATCGTCCTGTTCGTGCCGATCCCGGGCTGGATCAAGGCCGTGGTCGCCCTGGGCTGGCTGGCTCTCACGCTGGTCCTGGCGTGGCTCGCGCACCGCTGGCCCGAGATCGAGCATCGCCACTCCTTCTACAAAGTCGACGCGGAGGGTATCGAGATCCGCCGGGGCGTGGTCTGGCGCAAGGTGATCAACGTGCCGCGCTCGCGCGT
>JANOCF010001213.1:0-11743 GCA_031412055.1 Holophagales bacterium
CATGGAGCGGATGGGCAGGGAGGCGTTCTTCGAGGGTACGCGGGACTACTTCCGGATCTATCACAACAACCCGGACCATCCCGTGGTGCAGGATTTCGTGGCCGTGATGCGGCGCCACGCGCCGGACAAGGCGGCCTATGACGATTTCGCCCGGCAGTGGTTCTTCGGAATCGTGATCCCGGAGTACCAGCTCTTCGAAGCCGAGAGCGCGGAGAAGGGAGGTGCCTGGGAGGTGACGGTCCGGGTGAAGAACGCCGGCACCGGCCGCATGCCGGTCGAGGTCGCCGCCGTGGCCGGACCGCGCTGGGGTGACGACGGCAGGGTCCACCCGGAGTACAAGGACGCCCGGGTCACCCTAGTTTTGGGCGCCGGGGAGGAGAGGGTGGCGACGATCCGCTGTCCGTTCGAGCCCGAAGCGGTGGTGGTGGACCCCGACGCCAAGGTGATGCAGCTCCAGCGGCAGGCGGCGGCGGCTCGGCTGTAGGGGAAAGACCTCACCCCCTGTCCCCCTCTCCCATCTCCCGCCCACCCTTCCCCCGGGAGAGGGGGAACCCATGCGAGTGGCTTTCTGTCTATCGGGCAACTCCGCCCCAGTCACGTTCCCCCTCTCCCGGCGGGGGCGGCCGAAGGCCGAGGTGGGAGATGGGAGAGGGGGACAGGGGGTGAGGATTCCTAGAACCGCACCACAACCACCACGCCCCGCCCCGGCCCCGCCGATCCGCTGAGGATCGCCTCTCCGCGGCCGTCGCCGTCCAGGTCGGCCACGCGCAGGCGGCGGAGCCCCGCGCCCTCGCCGCCTCCGAGGTCGATCGGGATCACCAGCGGCTTCTTCTCCAGGAGAGCCTTCCGGGGCTCGGAGGTGCCGGGGAAGACGAGCAGCCTCTTGGAATCGGCCGCGGCGAGGTCGGCGATGCCGTCGCCGGTCAGGTCCTGGCCGTAGCTCCAGCCACGGACCTCCAGGTCCCACTTCTGCCGCCGGCCCGGGGTCACGAAGCGGCCGTCTCCACGGCCGAAGAAGGTCTCTGCGATCAGCTCCCCGCCGCCCAGGCCGTCGAGCTGGAGCACCACGAGGTCGTCCTTGCCGTCCCGGTCCAGGTCCTGGACCAGGGGGGCGACGGGATTCCACAGGTGGCTCGTGGTCTGGGTGGCGAGCACGGGCCGGCGTCCGGCGCGGGTGCGGTCCGAGGAGAGAGGGAAGACGCGCAGCTTCTTGCCCTCGAAGATTCCGAGCTTCTCCGCGCCAGCGGTGGTGACGATCAGGAAGGGCTTGCCGTCGATCGTCATGTACCAGACGCCGTTGGCGTCCTCAGGGGCGGGGAGGAGCGACCACGCTTCTGTATTCGCTTCTGTTCCAAAACTGAGGAGCAGACTCCGGAGACGCTGCTTGCCGTTGGCCTCGGGTCCGGCGGCGAGGAGCCCATCTCCCCCTTGCACCGGCACCACCTGCGGGCTGGTGAGCCGCAGCCCCCAGCGCTCCCGCGTAGCCCGCGACGGCAGATCGTGCTCCCCGGCCGGTGTGAGACCGCCTCCCTCGGGACGGTAGCGCCGGAGCCGCCCCACGCCGGCCGCCAGCACCTGCGTCACGCCGAGCTCCTGCCAGCGGGAGGGCAGCATCAGGTCGAACGCCGAGAGGTCGAGAACGGTCCGCGGGGGAGTGGCCCTACCGGCGGTGCCGAGAGACCGGAGCTCTCCCTTGCGGGCGACGAGAATCTCCTCGGCGCCGTCGCCGTCCAGATCCAGGCTCCCCAGGGTGCCGGAGGGCACGTCCTGGAGCAGCGGCCGGAGCTCGCCCGAGAGGTCGAGGCGGTGGAGCGAGCGTGGACCTTCGGGCTGTGCGGCCTCCCTGCCGGGCGGGGTCTGATCGTCGTCCTCTTCCTCGCCCGTTCCGAGGAGCAGGACAACGTCGAGATGCCCGTCCGCTCTCCGGGGAAGCTCCACGCCGGACAGCCAGCCCGGCAGCACGGCGCGGACGACCTCCGAGCTTCCGCTCCGAGAGACCGTCACGCCCACGGGCAGGGGAGGGGCGGCCGGCTTCTTGGCAGCGGTGACCAGCGGGAGAACGAGCAGGAGGAGCACTCCCGGCAGAGCCCGTTTCATGCCTCACCCCGGCTGAGATAGAGATCGAGGCGCACCGGCGGGCTCACGCCCGCCTCCTTGACCGCCTGCGGCTGGATCACGAGGAGATCGGCCAGCGAGTCGCCGTCGAGGTCGCGGACCTGGACGAGAGCGAGGTCGCGCGGCTCCTCCCGGAGCTGAAGGGAGAGGTCCGGCTGCGCCGGGTAGGAGCAGTCCTGCCGGCCGCGATGGATCGTCACGGTCCGGCCCCGGCCCATCTGTGTGAAGTCGGCCCGGCCGTCGCCGTCGAAGTCGCCCGCGAACTGCGAAAGCTGCCCGATCCTCTTGACGTTGTTGAGGTCCAGGTTGAACTTGCCCGACAGGTCGAGCCCCTTCACCGGGGCGAACTTGCCGCCCGGCCCCTGGCACTGGACGTGGAAGTCGATCCCGATACCGATCCGCCGCACGGTCAGGACCTTGACCGCCTGGAGCATGGAGAAGTCGAGAGTCATGGCGAGCAGATCCTGGCGGCCGTCGCCGTTGAGATCCAGGAAGCCGCTGGGAAGTCGGATCTCCCCTTCCTCGCCCGAGTCGTCGCCCATGGAGTAGCCCTCGGCCTCAAACTGCTGGTAGGGCTTGGGCTCCATCCCCAGATCGGCGCGCGAGCGGTGGAGGCGGTAGACGAACTTCGGCCGCTTTGCGTGCTTCATCTCCTGGCGGAAGGAGGCGTCCTCGCCCGGACCCTTCTCCTCCAGGGTGGCGTACTCGGCCCGGCCGTCGCCGTCCAGGTCGCCGAAGTAGCCCACCCTCGGGCCTTCCTTCCGCGCTTCCTGGAACTCTCCGAGCGGGGCTACGGAATCGGAGAATCGGCCGCCGCCCCGGTTGCGCAGCACCCGGAAGCCGTTCCACTCGCCGCTGGCGTGCCGAAGGATCAGGTCGGGTAGGCGGTCGCCGTTCACGTCCCGCACCTCGGGGATCGGATGGAAGCGGGAGAGTCCGCCTCGACCCGGGCCTTGGAGGTCGTCTAGCGGAAACCGCAGCTTGGACGCAGGCTCGGCGAGCAGCCCCTCCGGGCCGCTCAAATAGATCGACGCCCCCTCGGCCGTGGGGAGGAGGAGATCCAGGCGGCCGTTGCCATCGAGATCCCGCGCCAGCCCGAGGTTGGGGAGGAAGGTGCCGGTGCCCGCGAGCACCGGCCGCTCCTGAATCAGAGGCTCCAGGATCAGCTCCGCGCCGCGCAGCCGCAGGACGGAGACGCCTTCGTCCGTGAGGGCGAGCACGGGCGTTCCGGGCGGACCCCCCTCCAGCGAGAGCACGGACGGCTCCAGGGTCAGCGCCTGGGACGTGGCACTGAACCCGCCGCCGGGCCGGCCGAGGAAGAGCCGCAGCTCGCGCCGGTCGACCAGGGCGGGGATGACGTTGAGGACCTCGACCAGCCCCTCGATGTCGTCCATCTTCACCGACTCCTGGACGCCGATCTCGCCCCAGCCGGTGAAGGCGAGGACGACCGTGAGATCGCGGAGTCCGTCCCCGTTGACGTCCGCGGCCACCACGGAGGACGGAGCGCCCGGCAGCTCAACGCTCTCGGCGCGCAGGGCCAGCTTCTCGCGCCGGGCGTGGACAGGGTTGGTTGAGAGGAGGAGAAAGGCAATAGCAATGGCAAGGGAGAGGCGGTTCATATGCCTAGCAGAACGCGGCGGCGCCGCGAATATTACCCCTTGGCACATCCATTGCAATTCTTGCACGATGTAGTTTTCAGAGCGTTTTGGAGCGGGCGAGACAACGTCACTATGAAGAGGCACTGATGATCCTCCCTTTCAAGACTTATCACCTGAAGCGGTACAAGGACATTGCGGCCTTGCTGATCAAGCACGGTCGCGCGGACCTGGCGCAGGCCATCCAGATGGACGAGAACCTGCCCCAGGAGCCGGGCGCTTCGGCGCAGGCAGTCTCCGGCGATCCGGAGCAGCTCGCCCGCGACCTGGAGAGTCTGGGACCGACGTTCATCAAGCTCGGGCAGCTCCTGTCGACCCGGTCCGACCTCCTGCCGCAGCCCTATCTGGATGCCCTGGCCCGGCTGCAGGACAACATCGAGCCGTTCTCCTTCGCCGAGGTCGAGGAGATCGTCTCCTCCGAGCTGGGGGTGAGGCTTTCCAAGGCGTTCGACGACTTCGACAACATCCCCCTGGCCGCGGCTTCGCTGGGCCAGGTGCACCGGGCACGTCTGCGCACCGGACGAGAGGTCGTGGTCAAGGTGCAGCGGCCGGGAATCCAGCAGGTCATCCTGGAGGATCTGGAAGCTTTCCGGGAGATGGCCTCCTTCATCGACAAGCACACCGAGATCGGGCGGCGGTACGCGTTCCAGGACATGCTGGAGGAGTTCCGGAAGGCCCTGCTGCGGGAGCTCGACTACCGCCGCGAAGCCCTGAACCTGGTGACGCTCGGCAACAACCTCCGGCGCTACGAGCGCCTCGTCGTGCCCCAGCCGGTGGACGACTACACGACCGCGCGCATCCTGACCATGGACTACATTCCGGGGAGCAAGATCACCGCTCTCTCGCCCCTCGCGCGGATCGACGTCGACGGCAAGGCCCTGGCGGAGGACCTCTGCAAGGCGTACCTGGACCAGATCCTGGTCGACGGCTTCTTCCATGCCGACCCGCACCCGGGCAACATCCTGGTGACCCCGGACGGCCGGCTGGCGCTGCTGGACTTGGGGATGGTGGCCCGCATCGACCCGCAGATGCAGGAGCGACTGCTGAAGCTGCTCCTGGCGGTGACGGACGGCCGCGGCAACGAGGCCGCCCAGATCGTGATCCAGATCGGCAGCCGCCTGGAGGGGGCCGACGACGTCCGGTTCCAGCGGGAGATCGCGGATCTGGTGGGGGCCTACCAGGACACTGCGGCCGACCAGATCAACGTGGGACGGATCGTGATGGGGCTGTCGCGCAAGGCGGCCGAGAACGGGATCCGGACGGCGCCGGAGCTGACCCTGCTGGGACGGGCGCTGCTCCACATGGATGAGGTCTCCCGCTCTCTCGACGCCCAGTTCAACCCGACGCAGGCCGTGCGCGACCACAGCGACTCGATCCTGCGGCGGCACATGTTCAAGCGGCTGTCGCCGAGCGCGATGTTTTCCTCGACCCTGGAGATGTACCAGCTGGTCCAGCAGCTTCCGGGCCGGCTGAACACGCTGCTCGACTCGCTGACCGGCAACAAGCTGGAGTTCAAGGTCAACGCCTTCGACGAGTCGCGCCTGATGGACAATCTGCAGAAGATCGCGAACCGGATCGCCTCGGGCCTCGTGCTGGCGGCGCTGATCGTAGGCGCGGCGCTGCTGATGCAGGTGCGGACCAGGTTCACCCTCTTCGGCTATCCCGGGCTGGCCATCATCCTCTTCCTGATGGCCGTCTTCTGCGGCTTCGCCCTGGTGCTGAGCATCCTGTTCAACGACGACTGGAGGGTGTGGCGGAACAAGCCGCCTCGCTAGGGCTGTAGGGGCGCAGCCTGCTGCGCCCCTACAGAAGCTTACTTCTTCGCCTTCCGCAGATTGGGCTGGAGGAGGTCCAGCTCGGCCGCGGGGATGGTCTCGAACTTCCCGAACTTCTTCTCGATTTCCGGTCCGAATGCGGAGGCGTTGCCCACCAGGACGATCAGCATCCGGTCCGGATGGATCCTCTTCTCGGCGAAGCTCCGGATCTGCTCGGCCGTGACCGCGTCGAGCCGGTCACGATAGCTCTCGAGGAACTCCCGGTCGTAGCCGAACTTCAGCGCCTCCACCACCTTGGCTGCGATGCCCTGGGGCGTCTCGATCTCCAGCGGGAAGGCCCCGGTGAGATAGGTCTTGCGCTGGGCCAGCTCTTCGGCCGGAACCGGCGCCTTCTCCAGGCCCCCGATCACCTCCAGCACCAGCCCCAGCGCCTCGGCCGTGGACTCGGTCTTCGTGTACGTGTTCGCCGCGAAGTAGCCGGACTGGCTCGGCAACAGGAACTCGCTGTAGGCACCGTAGGACAGCCCCCGCTTGCGCCGGACCTCCTCGTACAGCCGCGAGTTGGTGCTCGATCCGACCACGGCGTCGTAGACCTCCGCGGTGAAGTGGTCCGGGTCGGTGTAGGCGAGGCCGACCTGCCCGACCCAGATCTGGGTCTGCACGGCGTCGGGCTTGTCGACGACCACGACCTGCCGCCGGGGCGCCGCCTCCACCGGCGGGACACGAAACTCTTCGCCGCGCTTCCAGCCGCCGAAGAAGCGTTCCGCCTTGGCGAACGCCTCCGCCGTCTTCACGTCCCCGACGATGGCCAGGATCGCCTCGTTGGGTACGTACTGGCGGCGGTGGAAGGCCACCAGGTCCTCCCGCTTCAAGGCCTGCACCGACTCCGGCGTGCCCGAGGACGGCTGCCCGTACGGATGGTTGCCGAACAGCGCCCGCTTGAACGTCACGTCCCCGAGGTACTCGGCGTCCGCCTGCTGGATCTGGAGACCGCTCAACGTCTGGCTGCGCCAGCGCTCCAGCTCCTCGGCCGGAAAGGTGGGGTGGAGGATCACGTCGGAGACGAGGCCGAGCGCGAGGTCGAGCTGGTCCGAGGTCACCTGGGCCGTGGCGAAGGCGGACTCCAGGCTCCCGTTCGTGGCGAGCGCTCCGCCCACCGAATCGATGGCCTCGGCGATCTGCTGCGAGGTGCGGGTCGCGGTCCCCTCCCGCAGGAGCGCGGCGGTGGCGTCGGCCAGTCCCGCCTGGGCGACCGGCACGTGGACCTTGCCGGCCGGCACCAGCAGCCGCACGTTCACGGAAGGTGTCTCATGCTGCTCGACGACCACCAAGCGCAGTCCGTTGGGGAGCTTCCGCTCCTCAAAAGCCGGGAAGCGGATCTCCTGCGCCGGTTTCGGCGGGGGAGGGGTCTGCTTCACGGGAGCCTTGGCCTCCTGGCCGCGCAGCGCGGTGCCCGTCAGAAGGGCCAGCGCAAGAAGAGTGGTGGGTTTCATGGTTTCTTCTCCGGTTCGGCCGGCTTCATGGCCGCGGGCAGCATGTTCACGACGGTGCGATTCTCCGGGCGGAAGTAGGCCTTCGCCACCCGCAGCACGTCATCGGCGGTCACCTTCTGGTACTCCGCGAGCTCCCGGTTGACCCGGTTGACATCCCCGAGGATCACGCTCGAGTAGCCGATGTCAGAGCCCTTGCTCTGCACGGTCTGACGATCGGCGACCTGCTGCGAGATGATCTGGTTCTTGGCCTTCTCCAGCTCCGCCTGACCCACCGGCTCGGTGCGCAGCCGCTCTGCCTCTTCGACGAGGGCCTTCTCTGCCTCCTCGGACGACTTCCCGGCCTGCAGAAACGCGTAGAAGAAGAACACCCCCGGATCCTCCAGCACGATGGTCTCGCCCGCCGCCTGGAGCGCGATCTGCTGCTCGTAGACCATCTTTCGGTAGAGGCGCGAGCTCTGACCGTTGGACAGGATGTTGCCGGCCACCTGCAGTGCGTACAGGTCGGGGTGGCCCGCCTCGGGCACGTGATAGGCGAAGATCACCACCGGCAGCGGGGTGTTCGCATCGTACTCAACGGTCCGTCGCTCGGCCGTCTGCGCCGGCTCCTTGGGGACATTGCGCGGGATCTCCTTCCCCTTGGGGATGGCGCCGAAGTGCTTCTCGATCCAGCCCAGCGTCTCGTCGGGGTTGAAGTCGCCGGAGACCACCAGCGTCGCGTTGTTGGGCACGTAGTAGGTCCGGAAGAACTCCCGGACATCCTCGACCGTAGCGGCTTCGAGGTCCGCCATGCTGCCGATGGGGAGGATGCGGTACGGGTGGGTGGTGAAGGTCTTGTCGAGCACCACCTCGAACAGGCGGCCGAAGGGCGGGTTGTCGATCCGCATCCGCCGCTCTTCCTTGACCACGTCGCGCTCGGACACGAAGTTCGCCTCCGACACGTCCAGCGAGCGCAGGCGGTCGGCCTCCATCCAGAGGATCCGCTCCAGGTACTGGCTGGGGAAGGTCTGGAAGTACTGCGTGCGGTCGAAGTCCGTGGTGGCATTGAAGCGCCCGCCGATGGAGCTGATGAAGTTGATGTGCTCTTCCGGGGCGACATTCGCCGAGCCCTTGAACATGAGGTGCTCGAAAAGGTGGGCGAAGCCGCTCCGGCCCTTGCGCTCGTCCTTGGACCCGACGTGGTACCAGAGCTGGACGTTGGCCACCGGGACCGAGCGGTCCTCGTGGAGGAGCACCTTGAGTCCGTTGGCGAGCTGGTGCTCGCGGACCTTGAGCTCCGGGGGCGTCACCTTGAGAGAGGCCGCGCCGAGCTCGTGGCCCGCCAGGGCCGGGGCAAGCGCCAAGACGAGACCCAGCGCCGGCAGTTTCCTTGATCGCATCCGATTTCCTCCCGTCTTGGGAGGTCGCTCCGGACGGGGAGCGCCTCCTCACGACTAGGTTATACGGTCAACGGGGCAAAGGGTTGGGCACGGGCCTGCGGGGAAGCTTCTCCGGCCGCATGGCCGCGTGGTAGAGGAACGACGCCAGCACCACGGACGACTGCATGAGGGCCTCCCGGTCCACGTGGTCGTACACGTCCAGGTTGCTGTGATGGGTAAGGGCCGAGTAGTCCAGCTCATCCTGGATGAACTGGAAACCGGGCAGGCCGACGTCCAGGAACGACTCGTGGTCGGTGTCGCCCGTGCCGCGCAGGGTTACGGTATCGGCCCCGAGGTCGTGAAAGGGCGCGAGCCAGGCTTCGAAGATCGGCCGGACCTCCGCGTTGTCCTCGGCGAAGATGCCGCGGATGCGCCCGCTGCCGTTGTCGAGATTGAAGTAGGCCGAGAGCTTGGCGTGCCCGGGGAGCAGGGAGAGCTTCCCTTCGCCGCCCCAGTAGTTGCGCGGGAGGAGAGTTCGGAACTCGGGATCCTTGGGGCCGGTCCAGGAGCCGAAGTGCTCGGCAACGTAGGCGCCTGAACCCAGTAGGGCCTGTTCCTCACCGCTCCACAGAGCCACCCGGATCGTGCGGCGCGGCTTGACCCCCAGGGCCTTGAGGATGCGCACGGCCTCCATCACCACGGCCGAGCCCGTGGCGTTGTCGGTGGCGCCGGCGCTGCCGTGCCAGGAGTCGAGGTGGGCTCCCGCCATGACGATTTCCCTACCGCGGTCCGTTCCAGGAATCTCCGCCACGGTGTTGTATGCCTTCCGGTCGTCGTCGTGGAAGCGGGCCTCGACCTCGACCTCCAGCTCGACCTCCTGGCCCTTTTCCACGAGGCGGAGCAGGTGGTTGTAGGTCTCGGGCGCCAGGACCAGGGATGGCACGCCCGTGCTCTGTCCAGGTTCGTAGGAGCCGCCCCGAGTGGCTCGCACCACGCCCCAGCCACGAGAGCTGACGTTGATGGTGGCCAGGACTTTTTCCGCGACGAGGAACTCGTTGATCTGCCGGCGAAGTTTGGCGCGCTCCAGGCCTCTCTTGCGGCTCGCCGCCCGGTCCGTGTCCTTGGGGATCTTGTACCGGGCCAGCTCGCGGAGATCCTCGTCGGAGTGCTCGCGGGCTTCAACCTCCCCCGGCGTGCTCAGGTCTTGCGCCTCTTCGAGGAGGAGGATCTTGCCGGCCAGCTTGCCGCGCCAGGTTTCGAGGTCCGCCTCCTTCTGCAGGCTGACGGCCATGACCGTGCCGCGGACGGGGCCGGCGGTCCCCGGGGTGTAGGCTCTGGGAATCGCGAACAGGGGGACCTGCCGGGGCCGCACCATGTGGACGGCGGTGCGGCTGAAGGACCAGCCCCGGCCGAATTCGTAGGGCTCCAGGTGGGCGTTTGACAGGCCCCAGTCCTCAAGCCGGCGCCGCGTCCACTCGTTGGCCTCCTTCATCTGCGGCGAGCCGGTCAGACGCGGGCCGATGACGTCGGTCAGGTGGCGCACCGTTTCAAGGACCTGGGAACGCTGGAAGCCCTCCTCGCGGATGCGCGTGACCATGGAGAGGTCGACGGGTTCCTGGGCAGAGAGCGGGAGAGTGAAAAGAGCAGCTGCTGCCAGGGTCAATAGGGTGCGGGCCACGAGTTCCTCCGGGTCTGTTCGGTGTCGCGGCGGGATTTTACGCTTTCTGGAGCTAAAATACCGGCCCAAGCCGGAGTGGCGGAATGGCAGACGCAGGAGACTTAAAATCTCTCGCCGCAAGGTATGCGGGTTCGAGTCCCGCCTCCGGCACCAACTACCTGGGCTTCTTTGGACGAGATCGTCATCGGCTTTCCCCCTCGTGAGCTTATCGAAGGAGATGCATGGCGAAGGCGCGGTCGCTGGGGGCCAGATCGAGCGCGCCGAGCTCCTCAGGCCGCACCCAGGCCAGGCCGTCGTGCTCCAGGGCGACGGGCTCGCCCGCGATCTCCACCCGGTAGAACTCCACCACGAAAGGCGAGCCGGGGTCGGGCAGCTCCAGGATGAGCCCGCCCACGGACAGAACCTCGACCGCCAGCTCCTCGGCCAGCTCCCGGCGCGCCGCATCCGCGACGGACTCTCCCGGCAGGAGCTTGCCGCCCGGGAACTCCCACAGGCCGGCATGCCTCTTCCCTTCCGGGCGGCGGCAGAGCAGCAGCCTGCCGCCCCTTTCGACGACCGCCGCGACGACGCGGACGACTTCCTCTCTCATTTGATTCGCCTGCGCATTGGCATCCTTCTTGGATGCGTACTATCGTACAAATCTATCGAGGTCGTCGACTCGGTCGAGGAGAAAGGGAGATGGGTCTGGACCAGGAGAGGACAGAGCCGGAGGATCCGGCTGGCCAGGCGCGCACGCCCTGCCCGGTTGTGGGGATCGGTGCGTCCGCCGGCGGCCTGGAGGCGTTCCAGGAGCTCTTTTCCCATATGCCCGCGGACAGCGGCATGGCCTTCGTCCTGGTGCAGCACCTGGACCCTCGGCACGACACCCTCATGCCCGAGCTGCTCTCCAGGCACACCGCGATGCCGGTGCAACTCGTCTCCGACGATACGAAGATCGAGACCGACCGGATCTACGTCACCCCGCCCAATGCCACGGTGACCATCGATGACTGCATCCTGCGGGTGACGCGCCCCGACCCCGCGCGCGGGCGCCGCATGCCCATCGACAGCTTCTTCCGCTCGCTGGCCGAGGACCAGGGGGATGACGCGGTGGCCATCGTCCTGTCCGGCACCGGCGCCGACGGCGCTCTGGGTGTGCGCGCCGTCCGGGAGCACGGCGGCATGACCATGGTCCAGTTTCCCGCCTCCGCCCGCTACGACAGCATGCCCCGCAGCGCCATCCTCACCGGTATGGTCGACCATGTCCTGCCGGTGGAGGACATGCCCGCGCAGCTCATGGCGCACCTGCGCCTGTTGAGCGATGTCCGTGGGGGAGGAGGACCGGAAGGGCTGAAGCGCGAGTTGGAAGGGCAGCTCCCCCGAATCTGCGCCGTCCTGCGGCGGCGCACCGGCCACGACTTCAGCCGCTACAAGCAGAGCACCCTCGTCCGCCGCACCCGCCGGCGAATGGCGGAACTACGGACCAACTCGGCCGCCGACTATGTGGAGCTCCTGCGGAACGATTCCAAGGAGGTCGACCAGCTCTTCCGCGACCTGCTGATCGGCGTCACCCACTTCTTCCGCGACGTGGACGCCTTTGCGGCCCTGGAGCGCAAGGTGATCCCGCAGCTCTTCGGACGCAAGGGGCTCGACGAGCAGGTGCGGGTCTGGGTGGCGGGCTGTTCCACCGGCG
>JANOCF010001214.1:0-3473 GCA_031412055.1 Holophagales bacterium
TCTACAGCTACGTGGAAGAGGCCGTGGGACTGGAGGCGGGCCGGCTGGCGCTGCGCCTGGTCCGCTACCTGCTCCCGCCCGAGCTGACGGACCACGACCCGGCGCCCTTCGACTTTCAGGCCGAGTTCGAGCGCCTGGTGCGCCTCGCCCAGCGCCGCGCCCTGGGTCCCACGACCGCGTCCCTGGTCCGCGCCGCGGAAGACCGCGGGATCCCCTGGCTGCGCCTGGACGACAGCTCCCTGGTTCAGCTCGGCTACGGCAAGTACCAGCGCCGCATCCAGGCCAGCCTGACCAGCGAGACCCGGCAGATCGCCACGGAGATCGCCTCCGACAAGCGGCTCACCCACCGCATCCTGGAGGACCTGGGACTGCCGGTCCCCCGCCAGGTGCTCGTGGAGGAGGCCGAGGAGGCGGTGGCCGAAGCCGAGCGCATCGGCTTCCCGGTGGTCGTCAATCCGCTCGACGGCAACCACGGCAAGGGGGTGGTGGTCGGCCTCAAGACTCCGGACGAGGTGCGCGCCGCCTTCGACAAGGCCCGGAGCTACTCGAGCCGTGTGCTCGTCGAGGCCTGCCAGCCGGGCCACGACTACCGCATCCTGGTCATCAACAACCGGGTGGTGGCGGTGGCCCAGCGGGTCCCCGGCCACGTGGTGGGCGACGGCCGGCACACCGTGGCCGAGCTGGTGGAGATCGTCAACGCCGATCCGCGCCGGGGCGTGGGCCACGAGAAGGTCCTCACCCGCCTCGATCTCGACGATCAGGCGCTGCGCCGCCTGGAAGCCCAGGGCCTCACCCTGGAGTCGGTGCCGGAGGAAGGGCGGACGGTCTTCCTGCGCGCTACCGGCAACCTCTCGACCGGCGGCACGGCCATCGACAAGACAGGCTCGATCCACTACGAGAACCGGATGATGGCCGAGCGCGCGGTCCAGGCCATCGGCCTGGACGTGGCCGGCATCGACTTCATCTCCCCGGACATCACCCGCAGCTACAAGGACGTGGGCGGGGCCATCGTCGAGATCAACGCCGCGCCCGGCTTCCGCATGCATCTCGCCCCGACCGAGGGCACCCCCCGCGACGTGGCCGGGCCGGTCATCGACATGCTGTTCCCCCGGGAGACCCCCTGCCGCATCCCCATGGCCGCCATCACCGGCACCAACGGCAAGACCACCACCACCCGCATGGTCGGCCACATCCTCAAGCTGGCCGGCTACACGGTCGGCATGGCTACAACCGACGGCGTCTACATCGACGGTGTGCTGACCGTACGCGGGGATATGACCGGCCCGTGGTCGAGCCAGCTCGTGCTGCGCGACCCGCGGGTGGACGCGGCGGTGCTGGAGACGGCGCGGGGCGGACTCGTGCGCTCCGGCCTGGGCTGGCGCAAGTGCAGTGTGGGAGCGGTGCTCAACGTCGCCGCCGACCACCTGGGACTGGGCGGGATCACGACGCTGGACGAGCTCGCCGAGGTCAAGCGGATCGTGGCCGAGGTGGCGCAGGACTACTGTGTCCTCAACGCCGACGACCCGCGCGTCGCGGCCATGGCCGAGCACAGCCCGGGCGAGCCCATCTACGTGACCATGGACTGCAAGAGCGAGATGGTCCGCCAGCACATCCGCGAGCGCAAGCGGGCGGTGGTGCTGGAGGAGGGGCTGAACGGCGCCATGCTCGTCCTGTACCAGGGGGAGGACCAGATCCCGCTCCTCTTGTCTCGCCAGATCCCGGCCACGCTGGACGGCCGGGCCATCCACAACGTCCAGAACGCGATGTTCGCCGCCGCCATCTCGATCGGTCTCGGCGTCGAAGTGGACGACATCCGCGAGGGCCTGCGCACGTTCAGCTCCGACTTCTACCAGGCGCCGGGGCGGCTCAACCTCTACAACGAGCATCCGTTCCGGGTGCTGCTCGACTATGCCCACAACGCCCCCGCCATGGAGCTGGTGGCGCGCACGGTGCGCGAGATGGCGGTCTATGGCCGGCGAATCGGGGTGATCGCCTCGCCGGGCGACCGCCGCGACGAGGATATCCGCGCCCTGGCCATGGCCGCAGCCCCGGGCTTCGACTGCGTCCTCCTCAAGGAGGACGACGACAAGCGGGGCCGGGAGCCGGGAGAGACGGCCGGGCTGCTCCGCGAGGGCCTCGTCGCCGCGGGCTTTCCGCCCGAGCGGATCTGCCAGAGCAGCTACGACGAGATGGAGACGACCCTGCAGGCGCTCCAGATGGCGCGGGCCGGGGACCTGGTGGTGATCTTCGGCGACAAGCTCCAGCGCGTCTGGGACCTGATCGTCAATTTCAAGAGCGAGGCTCCCGAGCGCGACGCCGAAGACCGCAAGGAGGCGCCCGTCCACGAGGAGATGCTCGAGGAGGTCGCCACCCGCGGACCCCGTTCGGGCCGGTAGGCGCACGCTACGCCGGCGGCTTGCCCGATGCGATCACCTGGAGCATCTGCCGGAGCAGCGGCTCCAGCTCCTTGAGCACGTCATCGCAGGACTTCGCCGGAGGCGTCCCGGGCTCCTCGGGCTTGTCGTCCGGGGGAGGCGGCGGCGGTGGGGTGGCGATGTTGCCGACCGTCACCGTCCTGGAAGCCTGGGCGCAGTTGCCGCCCGTGCCGATCACCGTGACCGTGTAGACCCCGTCCTGCTGGAACGTCACCGTCACCGCGTTGCCCCGCCCGCGGACGATTCCGGGAGCGGCCACCCACCGCCAGCGCAGCGGATCGCAGCCCGACACGCCGAAGGCCAGCGCCTCGCCGGGCTTGCCCGCGTCCGGACCGGTCAGCTCCACCGGCGTCTTGTGGTCGGTCGGGTCGGGCGTGTGGCCGAAGCCGAGCTCGCGCGCCCGCTCGACCACCCGGCTGCCGAAGCTCCAGTACTGGGCGTCGTGAGACTCCTGCTGGCTCGGCCGGCCAGGGCGGCAAGGCGTGCCTCCCACCTGCCGGCACCACTCCGGGTCCAGGCTGGCGATCATGGTCAAGGCGGCTTCGTAGTCGGTGACGTGGAGCCCCGTCACGTCGGGCGCGCTGCCGCCCGCGGCAAGGGTTCCCCCGTAGCGCAGGGAAGCGAGCTGCGGGAAGTCGGGCTGGACGGTGTTGCCGTCCGGACCCCAGGGCAGGGCGTCCTGCCGGATCAAGTATCCCCGGGCGGTGTTGGCCCGGGAGCGCGCCCCGTTCGGCAGACGGAAACCGACCTCGGCTTCCAGCGCGGGGGCGAGAACCCGCAGCACGCCAAGGGACAGGCCGCGGATTCGCCTGTCAGGTAGACCTCCGTAGAGAGATACGGAGGTCCCGGTGGAAACCGCCACTCCCGGGAGAATCTTCTAAGTTACCGCAGGGTCGGCCGCAGGAGCGGAAGAGCCGCCCAGAATCTCCAGGACCTCGTCGCGGCGGGTGTGCACGAGGAGCACGATCAAGTCCCCGGGCCGGGCCCAGGCGAGAGCCTTGCGCGCGGCTTCGGGATCGTCCTCGGCGCGGATCACCG
>JANOCF010001215.1:0-3783 GCA_031412055.1 Holophagales bacterium
CCAATGCCGGCACCACCAACACCGGCGCCGTGGATCCTCTCGCAGAGCTGGCCGACCTCTGCCGGCGAGAGGGTCTCTGGCTGCACGCGGACGGCGCCTATGGCGCGGCCGCCATGCTCTGCGAGCGGGGACGCCAGGCACTGGCCGGCCTGGAACGGGTCGACTCGCTCTCGCTGGACCCTCACAAGTGGCTGTTCCAGCCCATCGAGATCGGCTGCGTCCTGCTGCGCGACCGCCGCATCCTGCACGACACGTTCAACATCCATCCCGAGTACCTGCGGGACGTCCACCGCGACCACTGCGGCCACCGCGACGGGGAGGCCGTGAACTTCTGCGACTACGGGGTTCAGCTCACCCGCGGGTTCCGGGCGCTCAAGCTCTGGATGTCCATCCAGGTCTTCGGGATGGAGGCCTTCCGCAAGGCGGTGGACCGGGGCTTCGACCTGGCGGAGCAGGCGGAGTCGATCCTGCGCGAGTCCTCCGCCTGGGAGGTGACGACGCCGGCGCGGATGGGAATCGTGAGCTTCCGCTATATCGTTCCGGACAAAAGCGACGAGGAGCTGGACGCTGTCCAGCAGGGGATCGTGGACGGCCTGCGGTCGAGCGGCTTCGCCGTCGTCACCTCGACCCGTTTACGAGGCCGGACCGCCCTGCGTCTCTGCACGATCAATCCCCGGACGACGGACGAGGACCTTCGCGCCACCCTGGAGCGCATGGCGCGGATCGGGCAGGGGTTGACGGCGGGAGCGTCCTGAGGAACTCTTGCGCGGGAGCCGGACCATACCGGCACCTGAGACTGAGAGGAAGACACCATGAAAGTAACCGTGATGAAGAACGGACCCTTCCGAGTGGAAGGGGACGACATCCAGCTTCTCGATCCGACCGGCAACACCTACGGGCTGGCGGGCCGGACGGTGGTCTCCCTCTGCCGCTGCGGGTTCTCCGCCAACCGGCCGTTCTGCGACGGCAGCCACAACCATCACGGGTTCCAGGACGAGCCCATTGCCCGGGACCTGCCGCCGAAGAAGGTGTGAGGATTCGCGCGCTAGCCGTCCTGCTGCTCCTCCTGGCCGTCCCCGCCTTCGGCCAGGCTCCCTCGGCCGACTGGCGCACGGTCGAGACTCCCCACTTCCGCGTCCACTATCCGGCCGAGTCCGAAGTCTGGGCGAAACGCGCGGCGGCGCGGCTGGAGTCCATCCGCGAGCGTGTGGCCGAGGAGATCGGCTACACGCCTCCGGAGATCGTGGACGTCCTCGTCTCCGACCCGGTCGCCGACGCCAACGGCATGGCGATCCCTACGCTCGGCTGGCCGCGGCTCGTGCTGTGGACCAGCCCGCCGGGTCCGGAGTCGGTCATCGGCCACTACACGGAGTGGTCCGAGCTGCTGCTGGTCCATGAGGAGGCGCACCTCGTCCACCTGCTGCGGCCGTCCCGCAATCCCTGGCGCCAGCTTCTCTCCCGGATCGCTCCGGTCGGCCCCATCGCACTGGGCGCGCCGCGCTGGGTTTCCGAGGGCTACGCCACCGTGGTCGAGGGACGGCTCACCGCGTCCGGACGGCCTCACGGCGACATCCGCGCCGCCATCCTCCGGCGCTGGGCGCAGGCCGGCAAGCTGCCGAGCTACGGCCGGCTCGCCTCGGACTCCCAGAGCTGGCGGGGCATGAGCATGGCCTACCTCGTGGGCTCCGCCTACCTGGAATGGCTGGAGGAGCGCGCCGGGCCGGGCAGCCTGCGCAAGCTCTGGGCGCGCATGACCGCCCGCGAGACGCGCAGCTTCGACCAGTCCTTCGAGGGCGTCTTCGGCGACTCCCCCGCCGATCTCTACGACCGCTTCCGCGCCGAAGTGACCTGGCGCGCCATGGAGGCCGAACGCCGGCTCGGCGAGTCCGCTCCTCCGCGGCAGGGCGAGCTGTGGCAGGACCTCACCTGGACGACGGGCAGCCCCGCCGTGTCTCCCGACGGTAAGAAAATGGCCATCGTCCTGGGATCGCGGGAGCTTCCGGACCGGCTGGTGGTCTGGTCCACGGAGCCCGACGAGGAGGCGGAGAAGGAGTGGGAAGAACGGCGGCGCGAGATCCTGGAGCGCGATCCCGAGGACGTGCCGGCCGAGCTTACTCGTCCCCTTCCGCGCAAGGTCCTCCATACCCTCGGCGCCCGGGACGGTGTCGAGCCGGCCATGCCGCGCTGGATGCCGGACGGCCGGTCGATCGTCTTCGTCCGCTTCGAGCCCGACCGCCAAGGCTTCCTTCATCCCGACCTCTTCCTGTGGACTCCGGAGGAAGGCAGCGTCCGCCAGATCACCCGCGAAGCCGACCTGCGCGACCCCGATCCGGCGCCGGACGGCTCCTGGGCCGTCGCGGTCCGGCACCGCCATGGGCTCTCGCAGCTCGTGCGGGTGGAACTGGCTACCGGAGACGTCCGGGAGATCACGCCGCCGTCCGTCGAGGAGGTCTACGACCGGCCGCGGATCTCACCCGAAGGCTCGAGCGTCGCCTTCGCCCAGCACCGGGAGGGAATCTGGCGGCTGGTGATCCGCGATCTGTCCTCCGGCGAGGAGAAGAATCTCGCTCCTCCGCACGAAGGGACAGTCGCCGGTCCCGCATGGAGCCCGGATGGGCGGACGGTCTACGCCGTCGTGGGCGACCGCGGCTTCATCGAGGTCTGGGCGTTCCCTCTGGACGGCCAGCCCTTTCCAGTGACTCGCACCGAAGGCGCGGCTTTCTCTCCGACCCCGGCACCGGACGGCGGCCTCTTCTTTCTCTCGCTGGAGCCGGACGGCATGGACCTCCGCCGGATCGAGCCCTCCGAGCGCGCCGTCGCCATCCCTGCCGATCTCCCCAAGGAGCTGGCTCCCGCGATCCCCCTGGCCAGGCCGGCGGAACGGCCCGAGCCCTTCGCCATGGCCGAAGTGGAGGAAGACCGTCCCTACGGCCTCGGAAGGCAGGAGCTGCTCCCGCTTCTGGGCGGAAGCGGCTCGTCGTCGGGCGGCAACCTGGAATTGGGCGTCCGGGGCGGCGACGTTGTGGGGCGGCTCGATTGGCTGGCCCTCGGATCGATCTCCGGCAGCGGCTGGGCCGAAGGCGGCGCCCTGGCCGCGGCTTGGCGTGGATGGCCCATCGAGGTCGGCTTCCACCTGTTCCAGGCCGGAGAACGGCCCTCGGAGCAGTCGGGTCCTCTCAGCGGAACGACTCTCCTGGACCTTGATCAGCAAGGCGCCCAGCTTTCCGCCCGCTGGGACCGCGCGTGGAGCGGCGGCGCTCTCCGAGTGGACGGCCGGACCCTGTTCGAGCAGGTGGAGCCGAATGGCGGTGATGCTTTCGACCGGCAGATCGCATCTCTCTCGGGAACGGCCGCTCTCTTCCGGAGACGCGGACCCTGGCGACTGGATGCCGGAATCGCGGCCGGGCACGACGAGGGGTGGACGGACGGCGACGGCTGGTCGCGCACCTCCGCCCGCGGGCGGCTCGGACTGGGGCGCGACGACACCCGCCTCGCTCTCACCTGGCGGCGCGGCACCTCCAGCGGAGACCTTTACGCCTTCGACCTCTTCCAGCTCGGCGGAGCCGAGACCGGTCTCCTTCCTGAAAGCGCGCTCTCCGGCAGGATCTTCGTCCCCGGGCTGCCGTTCGGGACCCGGCTCGGCCGCGAGCACGAGGGGCAGCGTGCCGAGCTGGACCTCGGATTCCTGCCGGCCCCGCTCTTCTTTGAAAGGCATCGCCTGTGGTCCGAAGGAGGACCGAAAGGCGAGTGGCTTTCCCTGGCGGGCCTGGAATGGCGCTGGTC
>JANOCF010001216.1:0-6638 GCA_031412055.1 Holophagales bacterium
TGGTCGAGTAGGAGGAAGTCATGACCCACGAGTTCGCTTATCCCGCGATCCTCACTCCCGACGATCAGCCGATCGTCGCCGTTCCCGCCCTGACAGCGGCCAAAGCCGCCCTCTACCTGGCTATACATGAGGCCGGTATCAGCAAATCCGAGTTGGCCGTCAGGCTCGGCTG
The DNA here is from genome assembly GCA_031412055.1 of Holophagales bacterium. GTDB lineage: Bacteria > Acidobacteriota > Thermoanaerobaculia > Multivoradales > UBA5704 > DATMER01. The sequence continues at coordinate 173 of JANOCF010001216.1, forward strand.
CGACGAGAAAGAGGTGCGGCGACTCCTTGATCCACGACATCTGTCGAAGCTTCCCAGGATCCAGAAGGCTCTCACCATCCTGGGCAAGCGGATCACGGTCCGTCTGGTCGACGAAGCCGCTTGAGCCGCCGCTCTCCTCCCGCAACCTTCCCCCGCTCTCCCCGTATCCGTTCTAGAATCGGGCGACCGAACGCGGGTGAGGTCTGTCTGGACGCGGAGGCGGGGAGGGCCGCAATACAGGGCTCCTCCTCCGCTGTTCTCCCCAAAGCGGTGGGCGCCACCTTGCGGCCCCATCCTCAATTGATTGGAGGAAATCCTGTGAAACGAGTCTCTGCTGCGATCGCTCTGCTGTCGCTCCTGCTGGCGGGGAATCCTTCCTACGCCCAGGAGACGGAGAAGAGCGAAATCAAGGGCACGGCCGCACAAGACGCAAAGGCCGACAAGGACAAGGAAGTTAAGAAGGCCGAAAAGGGCAACGACAAGAAAGACAAGAAAGGCAAGAAGGACGAGAAGAAAGAGCTGCTCTCCAGCGGCACCTTCTCCGGCCTCTCGCTCCGCGGCATCGGCCCCGCCCTCACCTCGGGCCGGATCATCGACCTCGCCGTCGACCCCAAGAAGCCCACCACCTACTTTGTCGCCGTCGCCTCGGGCGGCGTCTGGAAGACCACCAACGGCGGCACCACCTTCAACCCCGTGTTCGACGGCCAGGCCTCGTACTCGATCGGCTGCATCACCATCGACCCCAACAACCCCCTGGTGGTCTGGGTCGGCACCGGCGAGAACAACAGCCAGCGCAGCGTCGCCTATGGTGACGGCGTCTACAAGTCCATCGACGGCGGCAAGACCTGGACCAACATGGGTCTCAAGAAGTCCGAGCACATCGGCAAGATCCTGGTCGATCCCCGCGACTCCGACACCGTCTACGTCGCGGCCCAGGGCCCGCTCTGGAGCGCTGGCGGCGATCGCGGTCTCTACAAGACCACGGACGGCGGCAAGACCTGGAAGCCCGTCCTCACCATCAGCGAGCACACCGGCGTCACCGACATTGCGATGGACCCCCGGGACCCCGACGTGATCTACGCCGCCGCCTACCAGCGCCGGCGCCACGTCTGGACCCTGGTCAACGGCGGTCCCGAGTCGGCTCTCCACAAGTCCACCGATGGCGGCGCCACCTGGAAGAAGCTCGGGGCCGGCCTGCCCACCGAGGAGATTGGCCGCATCGGCATCGCCCTCGCCCCGTCCGACCCCGACACCGTCTATGTCCTGGCGGAGGCGGCCCGCCGCTCCGGCGGCTTCTTCCGCTCCAAGGACGGCGGCGCCAACTTCGAGAAGCGCGGCAACTACAACACCGGCAGCGCCCAGTACTACCAGGAGCTCTTCGTCGATCCCTACGACGCCGACCGGGTCTACTCCATGGACGTCTTCCTCCAGGTGACGGAGGACGGCGGCAAGGTCTGGCGCAACCTGGGCAATCGCTTCCGGCACGTGGACGACCACGCGCTGTGGATCGACCCGGCCAACACCGATCACCTCCTGGTAGGCGGCGACGGCGGCCTCTACGAGACCTACGACCGCGGCGCCACCTGGATCTTCAAGCCCAACCTGCCCGTCACCCAGTTCTACCGGGTGAGCGTAGACAACGCCAAGCCGTTCTACAACGTCTACGGCGGCACCCAGGACAACTTCAGCCTCGGCGGCCCCTCGCGGACCATCACCAACCACGGCATCACCAACGCCGACTGGTTCATCACCAACGGCGGCGACGGCTTCGAGACCGTGGTCGACCCGACCGATCCCAACATCATCTACGCCCAGGCCCAGCACGCCGGCATCGTGCGCTTCGACCGCAAGAGCGGCGAGGCCGTAGACATCCAGCCGACGGCCGCTCCCAACGACGAGCCGCTGCGCTTCAACTGGGACTCCCCGCTGATCATCAGCCCCCACTCCAATACCCGGCTCTACCTCGCCGCCCAGCGCGTGTTCCGCAGCGACGACCGCGGCAACACCTGGACGCCCGTGAGCCCCGACCTCACCCGCAAGATCGACCGCAACAAGCTCAAGGTCATGGGCAAGATCTGGGGCATCGACTCGGTGGCCAAGAACGCCTCCACCTCGTTCTACGGCAACATCGTGTCGGTGAACGAGTCGCCCAAGACCCCGGGCGTTCTCTACGTCGGCACCGACGACGGCCTGATCCAGATCAGCGAGGACGGCGGAGCCAACTGGCGCAAGATCGAGAAGTTCCCCGGCGTCCCGGAGAACACCTACGTGTCGGATCTGGAGCCGTCGCTCCACAACGACGACACCATCTTCGCCAGCTTCGACAACCACAAGATGGGCGACTTCAAGCCCTACCTGCTCAAGAGCACCGACCGCGGCAAGACCTGGACCTCCATGGCCGGCGACCTGCCGGACAACGGCACGGTCTACACCGTGGCCGAGGACTTCATCAATCCGAACCTGCTCTTCGCCGGCACTGAGTTCGCCGCCTACTTCAGCATCGACGGCGGCAAGAAGTGGATCAAAATGAGCGGCCTGCCGCCCATCGCAGTGCGCGACATCGCCATCCAGCAGCGCGAGAACGACCTGGTGCTCGCCACCTTCGGACGCGGCTTCTACATTCTCGACGACTACACCCCGCTGCGCGCCATCCGCGCCGCGGCCGACCTGGAGAAGGACGCGCTTCTCTTCCCCGTCAAGCAGACCTGGATGTACGTCGAGGCCTCGCCCCTCGGACTGCCGGGCAAGGCGTTCCAGGGCGAGACTCTCTACACCGCTCCCAACCCGCCGGCCGGCGCGGTCTTCACCTACTACCTCAAGGAGGACATGAAGACCCTCAAGTCGCGGCGCTGGGAGTCCGAAGCCGAAGCCGAGAAGGAAGGCGGCAACGCCGAGTACCCGACCTGGGACGCCCTCCGCGCCGAAGAGCGCGAGCAGGAGCCCGCGGTCGTGCTGACCATCACCGACGAGCAGGGCAACGTGGTTCGGCGCATCACCGGTCCCACCGGCGCCGGCATCCACCGGGTCTCCTGGGACCTGCGCTACCCCTCCACCATGCCCACCGACCTCGAGGCCGGGGCGAGCGACAACCCCTTCAACCAGCCGCCCCAGGGTCCGCTGGCCGGTCCCGGCAAGTACACCGTCAGCCTGGCCAAGCGGGTGGGCGACGTGACCACGCCCCTCGCCGAGCCCCAGACGTTCGAGGCCGTGCCCCTGGGCAACGCCACCCTGCCGGTCCAGGACCGCGCAGCCACCGTTACCTTCCAGCAGAAGGTCGCGCGCCTGCAGCGGGCCGTGGCCGGCGCCTACAGCTCGGTCGACGAGGGACTCAACCGCATCCGCCACATCCAGCGTGCCCTCCTCGACACGCCGGGCGCCGATCCCAAGATGATCGACGAGGCGCGGTCGCTGGAGACCCGTCTCCTGGACATCAACGAGACTCTCACCGGCGATCCGGTGCGCGGCTCCCGCTGGGAACCCACGCTGCCGTCCATCGCCGACCGGATCTTCCAGGTCGTCGGCGGGGCCTGGGGCTCAACCTCCGCGCCCACCCAGACGCACCAGACCAACTACCAGCAGGCCGCCGAGGCCTTCGCCCCGATCCTGGAGCAGATCCGGAAGACGATCGGCCAGGACCTGGTGAACCTCGAGAGCCGGCTCGAAGCTGCCGGGGGTCCCTGGACCCCGGGCCGCATCCCGACCTGGCAGCCTGAGTAAACCTTTCTAAACACGGACGACAAAGAGGGGAGGCCCGATCAGGCCTCCCCCTCTTTTGTTTGGGGCCGAGCCTGCCGGGCGCGTGATAGTCTTTTCATGCCGTACCATCCAAGAAATGGATTGAACGCCATGCCCGACAGATCCGCGCGCCTCCTGGCGCTTTGCCTCCTCCTTGCACCCATCATCGCCACGGCTCCCGTGTCCGCCCAGGACTGGGCGCCCATCGGCATGATCCGGATCCGCGACCTGACTCCTTTCGGCCTTCCGCGGCTGGATCTCCTGCCGGCCCACGCCGTGGCGGCCACGCCGGGCACCTGGGCGGTCGAGACCGCAGTCTCGTATCAGAACACCTATGTCCTGAGCGAGAACGTGGACGGCTACCTCAAGTCCCGCGGCAACGGCCGCGACCGTCTCAACCAGGAGGACGTGGCGGCCATCCTGGCCCAGGACGGCGACTCGTACTTCGTCGACGGCGAGTTCGGGCTGGCGGACCTGACACTGCACTACCGCGCCTCCGAGCACTGGGGCCTCTACACCACGATTCCGTACTACTTCTTCAACCAGGGCTTCCTGGACTCCTCCATAGAGGGCTTCCACTCATCCTTTGGCCTCGACTCGGCGGGCCGCGACCTGGTGAACCGCAACGATTTCCAGGTGGTGGCGTCGATGGGCGGCGACACATCGATGGTGATCCTCTCCGAGCCTTCCGCGGAGCTCGGCGATCCGGTGACGGGGGTCCGCTACTCGCTGTTTTCCCAGCCCGGGAAGTGGAACCTGATCGTGGAGGGCGCGGCCAAGTGGTCGATCGGCGACGAGTCGCTGGTGAGCTCCGGCAAGCACGACTTCGGGGGACAGGCGACGCTGCAGCGCTTCTTTGAGAAGCACGCTCTCTACCTGAGCGGCAGCGTCGTCTACTTCCGGGCGCCGTTTCCCGGGGTGAACGAGAGCGACTACGTCCCCACCGTCATCGCGGGCTGGGAGTTCCGCATCACCTCCGGCACCAACGGCATCCTGCAGTTCTACGCCAGCCCGAGCATCGTCCAGGACTCCACCGTGGAGGAGTTGATGGCAGACAAGTTCCAGCTCACCCTCGGCGCGCAATCGCGGCGGGGCAACACCGTCTGGCGCTTCGGGATCACCGAAAACCTTTCCAACTTCCAGAACACCCCGGACATCGGCGTCTCGCTGGGCGTCGCCAAGATCCTGCCGGGCAGACGATAGGAAGATCAGCCTCGCGTGTACTCGGTGCCCTCGCCGGGCCAGCCGATGCGCACCTTGTGCTTGATCTTGATCCATTTCGTAGTGCGGGCGTCGGGTGTGTAGATCGACTCAGGATCCTTGGCGATCAGTCCCTCCCAGCCCTGCGCCACGACCTCCTGCCAGGCCTCCAGCCCATCCTCCCCCAGCCTCCGCGCCAGCAGGACCGGACCTTCCGCGCCGCGGATCAGACGATCGAGGCGGGCCCTGCGGCTCCGAAGGGGCTCCTTCATGAGGTCCTTGCCGCGCAGGAAGAGGCAGTCGAACGCCACGAACACCGGCGGAGTGAGGAGCTTGTCCGCGGGAGCGCCGCGCATGTACCCGAGATGCGAGACAAGGTTCTCGTCGAACACCGCGACCTCGCCGTCCAGGATGAGCGTCCTGGGCTTCAGGCGCCCGATGGCCTCCGCGATCCCGGCGAACTGGCGCGTGAAGTCCTTGAGATTGCGGCTGACGAGGCGCACCTGCTCGCCGTCCTTGTACGCGAGCATGCGGTAGCCGTCATACTTCTCCTCGTACACCCAGCCCGGCTTGTGGAAGGGACGCTTGACCTCGTCGGCCAGCATCGGGCGAAAAGGCTTCGGGAGCTCGTTCATCGTGCTCCCGCCTGTTGCAAACCGCGTGCGGGTGGTGCCGAAGTAGAAACTCCTAGCCGATTTCGTGCTCAAAAACGGCACGTAATCCCGCAAGCCGATTACACCTGCCTGACGGCCTTTCGGGCTCAGTGTGACGAGCGAATGCTTCCGGCCGGGCATCTCTGGTATCGTGCCGAGCCATGAGAGTCTGGATCGATGCCGACGCGGCTCCACGAGAGGTGAAAGAGATCGTCTTTCGGGCCGTGAAGCGCCTGGAGATGGAGGCGGTGCTCGTGGCCAACTCCTGGCTGACGCCGCCCCCGGGCAACCCCTTCGTGTCCGTCGTGCGGGTGGACGGAGGCATGGACGTGGCCGACAAATACATCGCCGATCACGCCGAGCCGGGGGACGTAGCCATTACGGGCGACATCCCGCTGGCCGCCCGTCTCGTCGAGAAGCAGGTCACCGCGATCGACCCGCGCGGCGAGGAGTACAACGAAGAGAACATCGGCGACCGCCTCGCCGTGCGCGACCTCATGGACGGGCTGCGAGGCGCCGGCCTGCTGGAGCCGGGAGGTCCGCGCCCCTACAGCCCCAAGGACAAGCAGACCTTCTCCGCCACCCTGGACCGGGTGCTCACCCGGGCGCTGCGGCGGCGCTAGCTCCCGGGGGTCAGCCCGCCGCGCCCGCCGCGCCCGCCGCGAGCGCCGAGCCGGTGAACGCCACGATCCGCTGATAGGGAGAGAAGGTGGCGAGCGGGTTCGCGCTGGCCACGCCCCACTGGGTGATCCCGTGCGTATGATTTTGGCGATGGTCGATCCGCTCGCCGTCAAGAAGCTCGAACGGCTTGCTCTCCACGATATCCTGGAGTTGGATCTGCGCATCCTCATAAAAACGGCCGGTGACGTACCAGGCGA
>JANOCF010001217.1:0-8126 GCA_031412055.1 Holophagales bacterium
CCCAGACCACGCACCGGGCCCAGGGGAAGGGCGGAGGCGTGGCGCTGAACGCCGGCTCGACCACCAGGTAGGGCGGCGCCTTGGCAGGGACCACGAGCTTGCCCGGCAGGATCTGATCCGGGCTATGGACCAGCGACCAGCGAAGCTCGCGCGAGCTCCCCGGGAACGGCAGCCGGTCGGTCGGGAAGCTGACGCCCGCCACCACCCGCCAGGGACGGCGGGCCTGCCTGTCTGACGGGAGGGGCTCGACCGCGAACAGGGTGACCGCGGTGAAGCTGGCCTGGAAGGCGTTGCCGGCACGCGGCACCTGGTCGGGCGAAGGCTCGTGGAGCAGCCCCTCTCCCGACCAGGCCTCGGGCGAGCCGTCCGGGTCGAGGAGGAGCAGAGCGCGCCGCCCCCGGTCGCGATCGGCCCGGTCAGGGACCATCTCCGCCAGCCGGCGGAACGCGCGCAGGCGCTCGTCCGGAGTCTGTGGCGGCCGGCCCAGGGCTTCGGCGGCATCCCGGGCTTCGCTCCGCAGCCCTTCCCAGAGGGCGGCGTAGTCCTCGGCCGCGCCCTCGGCCCAGGCTTCCGGAGAGGTCGTGGCCGCCCGCCGGCCGGCCCACTCCAGCGCCAGCCCCGTGAGGGCCACGGCTCCGGCGAGGAGCCCCACGACCAGCTCGCGGCGCGGCGGCCGGGACGGCAGCCAGACGAGGATCAGCGCCAGCAGGGCGAGCCCGGCCCAGATCGGAGGCAGAAAGGGCGCCCCCAGGGCCATGGCCAGCAACAGGAGGCGCGAGAGAGGGGATTTCAGAGCTTCTAGCTCCCCGGTTTCCTGGACGACCCGGAGATCATCGGCATATCGACCCCATTGAGCCGGCCGAACTCGATGGCCTCCTCGTACCCGGCGTCAGAATGGCGGACCACGCCCATGCCAGGATCGCCGGTGAGCACGCGCTCCAATCGTCGGGCCGCGGCCTCGGTGCCGTCCGCGACGATGACCATGCCGGCGTGCAGGGAGTAGCCGATGCCCACGCCGCCGCCGTGGTGGACGGACACCCAGGTGGCGCCGTTCACCGCGTTGAGCATGGCGTTCAGGATCGGCCAGTCCGCGATGGCGTCGGAGCCGTCGCGCATGCCTTCGGTCTCGCGGTTGGGCGAGGCCACGGAACCGCAGTCCAGGTGGTCGCGGCCGATGACGATCGGCGCCTTGACCCGTCCCGAGGCCACGAGGTCGTTGAACACCTTGCCCGCCTTGGCCCGCTCCCCGTAGCCGAGCCAGCAGATGCGGGCCGGCAGCCCCTGGAAGGCGACGCGCTCGCGGGCAAGGCGGATCCACCGCGCCAGCGCCTTGTCCTCGGGGAAGGTCGCCAGGATGGCCTCGTCCGTCACGGCCAGGTCCTCCGGGTCGCCGGACAGCACCGCCCAGCGGAAAGGACCCTTGCCCTCGCAGAACAGCGGCCGGATGAACAGCGGCACGAAGCCGCCGATCTCGAAGGCGCGGTCCACCCCGGCGGCGAGGGCCTGCCCGCGGAGGTTGTTGCCGTAGTCGAAGGTGACGGAGCCGCGCTCCTGCAAGGCCAGCATGGCGCGGATGTGGGCGGCCATCGAGGCCATGGAGCGGTCGATGTACTCGCTGGGCTCGTTGTGGCGGAGGCGCAGGGCCTCCTCGTAGCTCATGCCGTGGGGCACGTAGCCTTGGAGAGCGTCGTGAGCCGACGTCTGGTCGGTCAGCGCGTCCGGAACGATCCCGGCGGCCAGCAGGTGCTCCAGGAGGTCGACGGCGTTGGCTTCGACCGCGATGGAGATGGCCTCGCGGCGGTCGCGGGCGGCCAGCGCCTGCTCGATGCCGGCCGGAATGCTCTCCGCGACGGTGTCCAGGTAGCGGGTCTGGAGCCGGCGCTCGATACGCGAGCGGTCGATCTCGGCCACCAGGCAGACGCCCTCGTTCATGGTGACGGCCAGGGGCTGGGCGCCGCCCATGCCTCCCAGCCCGGCGGTGACGGTCAGGCGGCCGGCGAGCGATCCGCCGAAGTGCTGGCGGGCGCACTCGGCCAGGGTCTCGTAGGTCCCCTGAAGGATGCCCTGGGTGCCGATGTAGATCCACGACCCCGCGGTCATCTGCCCGTACATGGTGAGCCCCATGCCTTCGAGGCGCCGGAACTCGTCGGCGGTGGCCCAGTGAGGCACGAGCATCGAGTTGGCGATGAGGACCCGAGGGGCTTCCGGATGGGAGCGGAACACGGCCACGGGCTTGCCCGACTGCACGAGCAGCGTCTCGTCGTCGCCGAGGCGCTTCAGGGTGGCAACGATCGCATCAAAGCACTCCCAGTTGCGCGCCGCCTTGCCGGAGCCGCCGTAGACCACGAGATCTTCGGGACGCTCGGCGACCTCGGGGTCGAGGTTGTTCATGAGCATCCGCAGCGCCGCCTCCTGCTGCCATCCGCGGCAGGAGATCTCGGTCCCGCGCGGGGAGCGGACGATACGGGGGCCGGACACGGCGGAAACGGAGGTCGAGGGAGGGGTGGCGGTGGTCATGCCGGGTATTCTAACGGAGCCGGCTAACGGAGCGGACCGGAGCCGTTGCAGCGCCGGCCCGTCCGGACGTCCCGGCTCACCTGAAGAGGCGCGGCCGGAAGGTGGAGCTGATCGTCACCATCCGCTCGCTCTGCAGGGCCGAGAAGTGCTCCATGCACTCATCCCCGGTGTAGTTCATGAAGTTCGGCACGTCGTCCTTGCCCGGCGCCGGGCAGGAGTCCATGTCCAGGGTGCAGGCGCCCGTCGGCGATGCCTGGGCCGGAGTGTCGGCCACAAAGTCGCCGTCGCCCGTGCAGCCGCCCTGGAACGTGTGGTAGATCCCGAGGTAGTGGCCGACCTCGTGCACCAGCGTCATGCCATAGATCCCGAACATCGCGTCACCCGAGCCGGGCAGGGTCGCCGTGTGGATCACCGGGCCATGCATGTAGCTGGTCTCCGGATGCATGAAGGGGAAGTAGGCGTAGCCGATCACGCCCCGCTTCGCCGGATAGCCGCTCGTCTTGCAGCTATAGATGTTCATCGTGTCCTTCGGATTGAACGAGAGCCGGCGCTTCATGTTCTTTTCGTTGCGGCTCAGCAAGGAGCAGTCGTTGTACCAGGACTTGTTGTTGGTGCGGTCGACCCGGGCCAGGCGGAAGATGAACGGGGTGTTGCGGAAGGCCGTGTTCAGGTTCTCGATCTGGACCCGGATCTGCTCGTCCGAGACGCGCCCCTTCCGTCCGGCGTACACAACGTGGAAGGCGACCGGGATCTCGACCGAGCCTGCGGCCCGCATCTCGGCCCGGGGACGCTTCTCCAGTAGACCCTCGATCCAGCGCGCCGTCGCGTGGTCGAACTCGGGAGCCCCGCACGTCCCCACCGATCCGGAAGAGACCGTCTCGGCAGGAATCGACGCGAACTGGGCTGCGACAGGGGTAACCAGCAGGAGCGGTGCGACCAGGGCAAGCACCAGGGTTCTCACGATCTTCCTCCTTCTGCGCGCGTCACGGGCTTTCCAAAGGATACCAGGGACTCTCTTCCCGGCACCACTGTACGTAGTGCGGAGAGGAGAGTTTCTGTTTCTCGCCCGGTGGTAGAGTTCCCACCCATGACCCCACAACGGTTCGGAATCGAGCGGCTCGCGCCTCTCCTGCTCCTCCTGCTGGCCGTCCCGGCCCACGCAGCTACCCGCGTCCACCCGGTGGACACCTTCGTCACCTCCCACTCCCCGATCGAGGTCGCCGATCTCCGGGACGTCGAGGGACTGGTCCGGCTCGTGCTCGCGGCGGCCACTGCCGCCACTCACTAGGAAATGCCATGGGAACGCTGAACCGTCTCTACCGCCACTCCCTGGTCCTCCTGACGGACCTCTACGAGCTGACCATGGCTTACGGCTACTGGCGGTCGGGGACCCACACCCGGGAGGCGGTCTTCCACCACCACTTCCGCAAGCCGCCCTTCGGCAGCGGCTTCACGATCGCCTGCGGCCTCGCCCAGGCCATCGAGATGATCGAAAGCTTTCACTTCGACGAGGACGACCTCGCCTACATCGCCGGCCTTCAGGGCAACGACGGCAAGCCGCTGTTCGACGGCGAGTTCCTCGACCTGCTCCGCGGACTGAATTTCGAGTGCGACGTGGACGCGGTGCCGGAAGGCACGGTCGTCTTCCCCCATGAGCCGCTGATCCGGGTGCGCGGGCCGATCCTCCAGGCCCAGATCCTGGAGAGCGCGCTGCTCAACATCGTCAACTTCCAGACCCTCATCGCCACCAAGGCGGCCCGGGTCTGCCTCGCGGCCCAGGGCGACACCGTTCTCGAGTTCGGGCTGCGCCGCGCCCATGGCATCGACGGCGCCCTCGCCGCCAGCCGCGCCGCCTACGTCGGCGGCTGCCACGGCACTTCCAACGTCCTCGCCGGCAAGCTGTTCGGCATCCCGGTCGGCGGCACCCACGCGCACTCCTGGGTGCTCTCCTTCGATTCCGAGCTGGAGTCCTTCGAGGCCTACGCCCGCGCCCTGCCCAACAACTGCGTCTTCCTGGTCGACACCTACGACACCCTGGACGGGGTGCGCAACGCCGTCCGGGTCGGACAGTGGCTCCGCGAGCAGGGGCGCGAGATGATCGGCGTCCGCCTCGACTCGGGCGACCTGGCCTACCTGAGCAAGGAGTCGCGGAAGATCCTCGACGAAGCCGGCTTCCCCGAAGCCAGGGTCTTCGCCAGCAGCGAGCTGGACGAGCACGTCATCGAGAGCCTGAAGCTCCAGGGCGCGAAGATCGCCGTCTGGGGCGTCGGCACCAACCTGGTCACCGCCGAGGACGACCCGGCCCTCGGGGGCGTCTACAAGCTGACCGCCATCAGAGATACCGGAGAGGTCTGGCAGTACAAGGTCAAGCTCTCGGAGCAGGCGATCAAGATCAGCACGCCGGGCATCCAGCAGGTGCGGCGATTCTCCATGAACGGGGAGTTCATGGCGGACATGATCTTCGACGAAGAGCTGGGAGCTCCGGCCGCGCCCACGATCGTCGACCCGGCCGACCTCACCCGGCGCAAGGAGATCCCCCAGGGTACGGAGCACACGGACCTGCTGGTGCCCGTCTTCCGGCAGGGCCGGCGGGTGTACGATCCTCCTCCCCTCTCCGAGGCCCGCAAGCGCACCGCCGAGCAGCTCCAGGGCTTCCACGGCGGCGTCAAGCGCTTCGTCAACCCGCACCGCTACCCGGTCGGCCTGGAGCGGGGGCTGTTCGACCTGAAGACGCACCTGATCCTGGAGGCCCGCGGTATCGAGCACGCGGAACCCGCGCTTGCAGTTGCAGAGGAGATTCGATGAGGGAGCTGCCCGTCCCCGGTTTCTACGACGCCGCCCGTGCCCACGACTGGACGTACGCGCCCAATCCGCTGACCCTCTTCGCCGCCTCCCAGGCCTGGCGCCGCGAGCACGGCATCCGTCCCTCGGCCATGGACCAGCGGCGCGTCCACCTGCTCCTGATCGACCTCCAGAAAGACTTCTGCTTCCCCCAGGGGACCCTCTACGTCGGCGGCCGCAGCGGCACCGGCGCCATGGACGACAGCGACCGCATCGCCCGCTTTCTCTATCGCAACCTGGAGGCGATTACCGAGGTCACCTGCACCCTCGACACCCACTATCCCTTCCAGATCTTCTCCCCGTCCTTCTGGCTCGGCGAGGATGGCAATGCCCCGGCGCCTCACCAGGAGATCACGACCGAGATGATCCGGGCCGGCCGGGTCCGCCCGAACCCGGACATCGCCTGGTGGGTGTGCAGCGGCAACGTGGAGTGGCTGCAGCGGCAGGTGGAGTTCTACTGCGAGGAGCTGGAGAAGGCGGGCAAGTACAAGCTCTATCTCTGGCCGCCCCACTGCCTGCTGGGCAGCGACGGCCATCCCCTGGTGGGGGTTATCCACGAGGCCCGCATGTTCCACTCCTGGGCCAGGGGATCCCAGGGCTCGATCCAGACCAAGGGCGGCAACCCCCTGACCGAGAACTACTCCATCCTGGCCCCCGAGGTCCTGATGCTCCACGACCGCCAGAAGCTCGCCGACCGCAACCACCGCTTCATCGAGACGCTGCTCAACGCCGACGCCGTGATCATCGCCGGCCAGGCGGCCAGCCACTGCGTGAAGAGTTCCATCGACGACCTGCTGGGCGACATCCTGACCCGGGAAGAGGAGCTGGCCCGCAAGATCTACATCCTGGGCGACTGCATGTCCTCGGTAGCAATCCCCGACCCGGAGCGGCCCGGGGAGTTCCTCTTCGACTTCACCCTCCAGGCCGAAGAGGCCCTGTCGCGCTGGGCCGGCGCGGGCATGAACGTGGTCCGCTCGACCGATCCGCTGGAGAGCTGGCCGGGGATGAAGGCCTAGGGCAGATCGGGCGCGGTCGCCAGCTCTCCCAGGATCAGCCCCTTGTGCGTGATCGCGGCGTAGCGGTCCGAAGTGGTGGCAACGCCGAGGATGAACTGGCCCCCACACTGATCGAGCACCTCCCGCGTGCCTCCCTCTTCCGGCACGATCACCACCGTGCTGGTCTTCGTAGGTCCTCCCCCGGACGCATAGGTGCCCAGGAAGGCGGGGCGCCCCTTCCAATAGAAGAGGCGGCGGGCCTGGCCGGCTACGTACCACTGCTCGGTCGCCCCCCCTACGTCCACCCCCTTGGCCGTGGACGGATGCATGGAGACCTCCTTGAAGAAGCCGGGGTCGACCTCGGCCCAGACTCCCTGGCCGTCCGCCCGGAAGACCTGGCGGCTGCCGTAGTTCCAGGCCACGACGTTCCCGTCCCCATCCCGTTCCAGCCGGACCTTGGAGCAGGTCAGATCGATCGGGTCCAGGGGCTCTTCCCCGATCACGAGCTCGGGGATCGGGAAGGCCGAGCTCAGAACGTTTCCGGCCCGGTCGAGCCGCCAGACCGCATCATCGGCGCAGACCGGCGAGGCGTACACCGCGTCCCGTCCCACCTGGATGCCGTCGAAGCCGCCATCGCCTTCGACCCGGTGGACCTCGACGACCTCGTTCTGCCAGTCCGTGGTGATCCGGCGGAGCAGGAACTTGTCCGTGGCGATCCAGACCGAGCCGTCCGCCGGATCCAGATCCATGTCGACCCAGAGGTCCTTGCCCCGGCCCAGGGTGGTCTCGGCCTGCAAGGAATCCCCGGTGCTGGGCACTCGGAGGAGCCGGGAGGGGAAGAGCACGTAGGCATAGCGGGCGTCGACCGCGACGGACACCGGCAGCTCATCGGAGGGAACGCCCAGGGTTTCGAAGCTGATCGTGCGCGCCGAGGGTCCGCAGAACAGCGACACCCGGGTGGCCTTGGGGCTGGCCGGAGTCGCCGGAGTCGCCGGCTTGGGGGCTGGCGTGGCGCAGGCCGCCAGGAGGAGCACGACAGGGAACAGGAGCCGGTGCTGCGACATGGGATCTCCTCCAGGTTGCGGGTCCAGTCCTTTAGAGAGGACCCGAGCCGTTCCGGTTCCCTTGGGCCAGGAGTGAGGATGATGCTCTCACCTTCAGCTCACCCATCCCCGGGTCTCGGCGTCCGACAGCAAACGCTCCAGCTTGACGTACTCGCCGCGTGCCGCGCGCAGAAGATGCGACATGCGTACCGGGGTCCCTTCGTCGGCCGCCAGGAAGGCCGCGGACAGGGCGATGTTGCGGATGGTTCCGCCCGCCACCCCAAGGCGGGACAGCTTCTCGGCGTCCAGGTCCTCGACCGGCGTCTCGGGTGGGAAGATCCGGCGCCAGATGTCCGCCCGCTCGCCGGGACCCGGAAACGGGAACTGGACGACGAAGCGCAGGCGGCGCAGGAAGGCCGAGTCCAGCGAGTCCTTCAGGTTCGTGGTCAGGATGGCCAGGCCGCGGTAGGCCTCCATGCGCTGGAGCAGGTAGCTCACCTCGATGTTGGCGTAGCGGTCGTGGCTGTCCTTGACCTCGCTGCGCTTGCCGAACAGCGCGTCGGCTTCGTCGAACAACAGCACTGCGCCACTGCGTTCGGCGGCGTCGAACAACCGGCCCAGGTTCTTCTCGGTCTCGCCGTTGTACTTGCTGACGACGTTGGCCAGGTCGATTCGGTACAGGTCGAGTTCGGCCTCGTTCGCAATGGCCTCGGCGGCGAGCGTCTTGCCG
>JANOCF010001218.1:0-2047 GCA_031412055.1 Holophagales bacterium
AGCGCGGCAAGCTCGAATCGACCGCCTTCGCCGAGGAGTTCGTCCGGGCCTTCACCGAGAACGAGCCGGTCCCCGGCATCTCGAGCGAGCTGGCGCTGACCCACCGCTTCCTGCCCGAGATCGGCCTGGACGAGATCAACCGCTTGGCCGAAGAGTGGATCACCGACCGCAACCGCGTCATCCTGGTGAACGCTCCGCAGAAGGAGCAGGTCAGCCTGCCCAGGGAGGCCGACCTGCTGGCGGTGTTCCGCGAGGTGTCGCAGCTCGCGATCGAGCCCTACGTGGACCGCGCCGTCACCGGCCCGCTGGTCGCGCAGGCGCCCAAGGCCGGCACGCTCATCCAGGAGCGCCGCGTCAAGGAGCTGGACCTGACCGAGTGGCACCTCTCCAACGGCGTGCGCGTGCTGCTCAAGCCGACCAAATTCAAGAACGACGAGATCCTCCTCTCGGCCTACAGCCCCGGCGGCCACTCCCTGGTCTCGGACCAGGACTTCGCCTCCGCCCTGTTCGCCACCGCCCTGGTCGGCGAGTCGGGCTACGGGACCTTCGACGCCATCTCTCTGGAGAAGGCCCTGGCCGGCAAGTCGGTCCAGGTCGGCACTTATATCAGCCAGCTCGAAGAGGGCGTCGAGGGCGGCTCGTCCGCCCGCGACCTGGAGACCCTGCTCCAGCTCGTCTACCTGAGCGTCACCGCTCCGCGCCAGGACGCGCAGGCGGCCCGCTCCTTCCTCACCAAGATGCGCGCCTACGCCGAGAGCCGCCTGGCCGATCCCGGGGAAGCCTTCTCCGACGCCATGATGCAGGCCCTCACCCGCAACCACCCGCGCTGGCAGCCCGTCTCGCCGGAGCTGATCAACCGGGTCGACCCGGAGACCGCCTGGCGCGTCTACCGGGACCGGTTCGCGGATGCCGGCGACTTCACCTTCATCCTGGTGGGCAACTTCGAGCCCGAGGCGATCCGGCCGCTGGTCCTCACCTGGCTGGGTGGCCTCCCTTCCCAAGGCCGCAAGGAGAGCTGGAAGGACGTCAGCGTCCTGCCGCCGGACGGCGTGACCGAGGTCAAGGTCCAGCGCGGGCTGGAGCCCAAGAGCCAGGTGCAGATGGTCTTCACGGGCGACGCCCGGTTCAGCCGCCAGACGCGGCACGAGATCGCCGCCCTGTCCGATCTCATGGAGGTGCGCCTGCGCGAGGTCCTGCGCGAGGACATGGGCGCGGTCTACGGAGTGGGCATCCAGGCCGGCATCGACCGCCGGCCGCGCGAGCGCTACACCTTCACCATCACCTTCGGCTGCGCGCCCGAGCAGGTCCAGCCGCTGGTGCAGGCCGTGTTCAAGGAGATCGAGTCGATCCAGCGCGAAGGGACCACCCCGGCCTACGTCGAGCAGGTCCGCGAGTCGCAGCGCCGCGAGCGCGAGACCAACCTCAAGACCAACGAGTTCTGGCTCTCGGCCCTGGAGGTCTACGACACCGAGGGGCTCGACTTCCGCGACCTGATGCGCTTCGACGAGCTGCTCGAGCAGGTGACCTCCAAGCGCCTCCAGGCCGCGGCCAAGCGCTACCTGGGGAACCAGCACTACGTCCTGGGAGTGCTGGACCCCGCGCCGCCCGCGCCGAAGGACACCGTCGGGAAGCGCTGAAGCCTGAGGTACCATAGCCCCACCATGTCCACTGACATTGTTGGGGCTTCCCTCCAGGCGATGCGCCGGGTCCGCGGAGATCTGTTCGAGCTCCGGGACCTCCCTTCCGATCCCGACCTTTCCAACGCCGACCTCGCTCCCACCCGCGTCGAGCAGCGGACGTGGACGACCTACCACATCGCGTCGCTCTGGATCGGGCTGTCGGTCTGCATCCCGACCTACCTGCTGGCGGCCGGCCTGGTTCAGGGCGGCATGAGCTGGGTGCAGGCGGTGGGGACGATCCTGCTCGGCAACGTGATCGTGGCCATCCCCATGGTGCTGATCGCCCACGCGGGCACGCGCTACGGCATCCCCTTCCCGGTGCTGGCGCGCGCCTCGTTCGGCACCTCGGGCGCGCACGTGCCGGCGAT
>JANOCF010001219.1:0-4628 GCA_031412055.1 Holophagales bacterium
GGCCGGAGAGGCGGAGACTGCCACCCTGCCGCGCCGCGCCCTGCTGGCCTTGGCCGAGGACCTCCTGGGCGCGCCGCTCCTGCGTCTGCGCGGCGTGGCGGCGGAGCGCATCCTGGAGGGGCTGGTCGCCCGGCACCTGGCTCCGCCGGGGTGAAGACTGCGTCCGACGGCCTGCCGGGAACAACTCCGGCCGTTCCCGCGTTTCCACGTGCGGCGCTCCCGTCACAGGTCTTTGTCCCCCCTGTGCTAAAATGCGCACCCTAATTTTTGGAGAGCCTGCTTGTAGGTTCTGGATCCGCCCTCAGGGCGTCACCGCGAAAAGGAGTCATCGATGAAAGCAACCCGTCGTCAACGCGCCCTTCAGGCTGTTCTGGGCCTGATCCTGGCGTTGGGCGTGTTCCTGCCCGCCTGTTCGGCGCAGGACCAGCCCGCCAAGGGAGAATCCTCCTCCACCCAGGGCTCGCTGGCCCGCGTCAACGGCAAGGACATCACCGAGGCCGACGTCAAGCAGAAGGCTGCCGAGCAGTTCTCGCAGATGGAGCGTCAGTACGAGCAGCAGAAGCGTGAGCTCCTGGAGAGCGGAATCGACCAGGTGATCGAGGAGCGCCTCCTGGATGCCGAGGCCGCGGCCCGCAAGGTGACCAAGGAGCAGCTCCTGGCCGACCTCAAGCCGGCGGCGGTGACCGATGCCGACGTGGACGCTTTCTACGAGCAGAACAAGGCCCAGATCCCCCGGCCGAAGGATCAGGTCGCCGGCCAGATCAAGACGTACCTGGAGTCGCAGCGGCAGTCCGAGACGCGGCAGAAGTTCTACGACGACCTGCGCGCCAAGTACAAGGTCGAGTACCTCCTCGAGCCCACCCGGGTCGAGGTGGCCGCCACCGGCCCGTCGCAGGGTCCGGAGAACGCGCCTGTCACCATCGTCGAGTTCTCCGACTTCGAGTGCCCGTTCTGCTCGCGCCTTCTCCCCACCATGGCGCAGGTCAAGGAGAAGTACGGCGACAAGGTGCGGCTGGTCTTCCGTCAATTCCCCCTGAACTTCCACCAGAACGCCCAGAAGGCGGCCGAGGCCTCCCTTTGCGCCAACGAGCAGGGCAAGTTCTGGGAATTCCACGACGCCATGTTCCAGAACCAGAAGGAGCTCGCCGTCGAGCAGCTCAAGGCCAAGGCGGGCACGATGGGCATGAATGCCGAGCAGTTCGGCACCTGCCTTGACGGCAGCAAGTACGCCGCCCAGGTGAAGAAGGACTTCGACGAAGGCACTGCCGCGGGTGTCAGCGGTACCCCGGCCATGTTCGTCAACGGCCGCTTCATCTCCGGCGCCGTTCCGTTCCCGGAGATCGCCAAGGTGATCGACGACGAGCTGAACCGCAAGGGCCAGACCAGCGGCGCTTCCAAGTAAGCGCTCTCCACGCTGAAACGCACCGCGCCCCGGATGGTGGAGGAGATCTCCTCCCCGCCGGGGCGTTCCTCTTTTCAGGGGGGGAAGATCGGCGGGAAATAAAAAGGACGGCAGAGGTCCCTGTCAAAAGCCCCTGCCGCCGTAGGGAGAAACGCTTTACAGCCTTGCTGCTCTGTGCTGCCCTGCTACTACCGTCCGGCGTCGCCGGCGTCTACGATCTGGAACTGCTGGGTGTTGACCTTCTCGTCACCGATCCAGACCTCGGCGCGGTAGTCGCCCTTGGCCCAGGAGGTCGTGTCGGTGGAGTGGAAGCTCACGTTCGTGTCGCCGGCGTTGATCGTCTTGGTCTCGTCGCCGATCCGGGTCTCGTTCGGGCCGAACCAGACCACCTTGACCAGCGAGCCGGCCGGGGTGTCGCCCACGTTCATGGCGACGTGGACCGTGTCGCCCGGAGCGAAATCGTCGCCCTGCTGATCGGCGGCGATCGTGCCGTCCGCGCCCATGCTCTTGCCGATGGTCACGTCGTCGATCGCGATCTGGGCCTCGACCGGGTTCAGGTCGCCGGCCTGCTCGGTTCCGGGCTGCTCCGTCTCACTGGTCGTGGTGGCGGTGTCGGACATGTCCGAGGTGTCGGTCTCCGCGCCCTCTTTCTTGCCGCAGCCGATCGCCAGCGGCAAAGCCAGCAGGAGCGTGAGTGCCAGCATTTTCTTTGCGTTCATTGTCTTTCTCTCCTCGCATCGAGTCCGTGCCCGGATGGGCAGGACCGTGTTTCTGATTGCTTTTTTTGGGTACGGCAGCTACGCAGATCGTATACAGCAAGCTGTATGCCAACAGGTTGCAGCAGGTCTCCGATAAGATGCCGGCCATCATGACTGGAGACCTTCCGCCCGACGAGTTCCGCGCGGCCATGCACCGCGCCGCCGACATGATCGCCGACTACCTGGAAAAAGTGGGTGACTATCCGGTCGTGCCTCCGGTTTCGCCCGGGGACGTGGCCCGCGCGCTGCCGGAGGCACCGCCCGCGGAGCCGGAGCCGGTCGACCTCCTGCTCGACGACTACCGCCGGCTGATCGAGCCCAACGTCACGCACTGGAACCACCCCGGCTTTCTGGCCTACTTTGCAATTTCGGGCTCCGGTCCGGGCATTTTGGGCGAGGCTCTGGCCGCCGGCCTCAACGTCAACGCCATGCTCTGGCGCACCTCGCCGGCCGCGGTGGAGCTGGAAGAGCGGGTCTGCGACTGGCTGCGCCAGATGATCGGCCTGCCGCCGGACTTCCGCGGCCACATCAACGACACGGCCTCGTCGAGCAGCCTGGTGGCCCTGGCCGCGGCCCGCCACCGCCTGCCCGGCTTGGAGGTGCGGACCAAGGGGCTCGCCGGCCGTCCGGACGCGCCGCCGCTCACGGTCTACGCCAGCGAACAGGCCCACTCCTCGATCGACAAGGCGTGCATCGTCCTGGGGGTCGGGCAGGAGAACGTGCGGCGGCTCGCGACCGACGAAGCCTTCCGCATGTCCGTCCCCGCCCTGGAGGAGGCCATCGCCCGCGATCGGGCAGCCGGCTGCCTTCCCATGGCCGTCGTCGCCACGGCCGGCACCACCTCCACGACCAGCATCGACCCGATCCAAGCCATCGCGGACGTCTGCGCCCGGGAGGGGATCTGGCTGCACGTGGACGCGGCCTACGCCGGCTCGGCCGCCATCTGCCCGGAATACCGGGCCCTGATGCCCGGCCTGGAGCGCGCGGACTCCATCGTTGTAAATCCGCACAAGTGGCTGTTCACGCCGGTCGACTGCTCGATCCTCTGGGTCAAGGACCCGGCGTTGCTGAAGGCTGCTTTCTCGCTGATCCCCGACTATCTGCGCACGGACGAGCCCGGGGTCACCAATCTGATGGACATGGGCTTTCAGCTCGGCCGCCGCTTCCGCTCCCTGAAGCTCTGGATGGTGATCCGGGCCTTCGGCGTCGAGGGTCTGAGGGAGCGCATCCGCGAGCACTGTGCCCTGGCCCGCGAGCTGGCGGACCGGATCGAGGCCGATCCCGGGTTCGAGCTGGCCGCGCCGGTGCCCTTCAGCGCGGTCTGCTTCCGGGCGCTGCTCCCGGGCGGCTCGCCCGAGGAGCAGGACCGCTTCAACGAGCGCCTCCTGGCCCGGGTCAATGCCGCGGGACCGTTCTTCCTCTCGCCGACGACCCTCCACGGCCGGCTGACTCCGCGGATCGCGATCGGGAGCATCCGCATTACCCGGGCGCACACCGACGCACTCTGGGATCTCCTGGCACGATCCGCGGCGGAGCTGCGGGAGCAAGGGGAAGGATAGGGGTGAGCTTCATCCCTTACCGCCCGGAGCGGCTGCCCGAGGAGGAGATGCTCCGCCGGGCGCGGGAGTACTACGAAGAGCTGGATAGCCGGAGAAGCGTCCGCTTCTTCTCGCCCGATACGGTGCCGCGGGAGCTGATCGAGATGGCCATCCGCGCGGCCTCGACGGCGCCCTCGGGAGCGCACAGGCAGCCGTGGCGCTTCGTGGTGATCGGAGACCCTGCGATCAAGAGGGAGATCCGGACCGAGGCCGAAACCGAGGAGCGCGAGAGCTATCTGGGAGGCCGCATGCCGATGGACTGGCTGGAGGCGCTGGCGCCTCTCGGCACCACCTGGGAGAAGCCGTTCCTGGAGATCGTCCCCTGGATCGTGGTGGTCTTCGAGGAGCTGTACGAGGTGCTGCCGGACGGCTCCAAGCGGAAGAACTACTATCCGAAGGAGAGCGTGGGCATCGCCTGCGGGCTGTTCATCGCCGCGCTCCATCACATGGGGCTCGCCACTCTGACCCACACGCCGAGCCCGATGGCCTTCCTGTCCCGGGTCCTGGACCGGCCGCCCAACGAGAAGCCCTACATCCTGTTCCCCGTGGGCTACCCCGCGCCCGACGCCGAGGTGCCCGACCTCCGGCGCAAGGGGCTGGAGGAAGTGTCGGACTGGCTGGAGTAGGGAAGATCCAGGTACTCAACTGCTGCCCTGCGAAGCACGGCCGAGCGACCTTCTGCCCGCACCTCCGCGCTCGCGTCCAGCCGCGCTATCAGATCTTCGTCGAGCATGACCTGGATAGCTTTCGTCCACGTTGGGGAGACGTTCCCCAACGCGAAATGGCCTCGTCCCCTCAGGGGATGACCTCATCCCCACGCGTGGCGCTCTCCATTCTCAGGGGATGGCCTCGTCCCCCGTTGGGGAGAGG
>JANOCF010001220.1:0-10176 GCA_031412055.1 Holophagales bacterium
CGGCGGGTCGTCGTCGTCCTCTCGCCCTTGAGCCGGATCTCGGGCCGGGTGGTGGACACGCAGTCACGCCCGGTCTTCGGAGCAGTGGTCCAGGTCACCGAGGAGCGGATGGAGACGGTCGCAGGCATGCCCGTCTTCGGGACCGGCCGCCAGCTCGAGACCCGCTCGCACGAGGATGGCAGCTTCCTGTTCGAGGGGGTCGAGCCCGGCCCGGTCGAGCTCACCGCAGCCGGAGCGCAATGGCAGGAGTCCTCGACGAGGCTTCGGCTGACGGCGGGTCAGGATCTGGAGGGGGTCGAGCTGACCTTGCACGAGGCCGCCGTGCTGGACGGAAGGGTGCTCGGGCAGGACGGAACGCCGGTGATCGGAGCCGGGATCGGGCGGTACCGACCCTTGCAGCCCGGGGAGATGCGGATCCAGTCTCCCCTTGCCCTGAGCGACGCCGAGGGCCGCTACCGGATTGGCGGACTGGCGCCAGGGCGGCTGAGCCTGTCGGCAAGTCATGGAGTCCTCGGACAGTCCGTCGAGGAGCTGGACCTCCAGCCGGGAGAGAACACCCTCGATTTCCGGCTCAAGGGAGGACAGGCAGTCTCGGGACGCGTTCTCGCCCCCTCCGGCTCGCCGGTGGCGGGGGCGCGGGTCTGGGTGCAAGCGAGCGCCGGGTCCCTCCCCGAGGTTCAGAGCGACGCGGACGGCGCTTTCCGGTTGGAGGGCCTCGCGTCGGGAAGCTACGTGCTCGAAGCTCTGAAGGAGGGGGAGGGACGCACCCGGCAGCCTGTCCCCGTGCAGGTCGCCGAGGCGCTGGTGGACGGGATCATTCTGGAACTGGCGCCGACGAGCACGATCCGTGGCCGGATCCTGGGGCTGAACATGACCGAGTTGGCCCAGGTCCGGGTCTCGGCCGGCTGGGGTGCCGGCGTCAGCGAGGTGGTGTACGACGGCTCCTACAGCATTGCCGACCTTCCTCCAGGGACCTGGAGAGTGGTGGCCGAGCTGCCCAGGACGGGGCGCCAGGCGCACGGGGAGGTCACCCTGGAGGAGGCCGGCGACGCCGAGCTTGACCTCAATTTCGAGGAAGGACTGAAGCTGAGTGGCCGAGTGCGGCGGAACGGCCGGCCGTTCGCGGGTGCCACCGTGAGCCTTCAAGGCTCCACTTCCGCCCCGGTTTGGGCGGAAACGGATTCCGAAGGCCGGTTCGATCTGCGGGGACTCGCCCCCGACCTCTACCTGCTGGAGGTTTCGGATTACAGGACCGGGCTCGTGCAGGTGCGGCAAATCCAGATGCAGCAGGACGACAGCGTAATCCTGGATCTCAGCACCGTGACCCTGGCAGGAGGCATCGCGAATTCCCTGGACGGGCAGCCCCTTGGGCAGGTCGAGCTGACTCTCACGTCCCTGGAGGCTGGAGAGGGAGGGGCGGCTGGCCGATGGGCCGTCTCCTCGGCTGACGGAAGCTTCCTGTTTCCCGAGGTGGCGGAGGGCTCCTGGCGCCTGACCGCCAGCCGGCCCGGATATGCCCTCAAAGAGGAGGTACTGACTCTCGGAAGTCCACAGACGCGC
This sequence comes from Holophagales bacterium, assembly GCA_031412055.1. Classification (GTDB taxonomy): domain Bacteria; phylum Acidobacteriota; class Thermoanaerobaculia; order Multivoradales; family UBA5704; genus DATMER01. The sequence continues at coordinate 1,561 of JANOCF010001220.1, forward strand.
ATCGAGGTCGCTCTGGAACCTTTGGTGCAGCCCGCAACGCTGGTGAATGGGGAGGAGAAGCTTTGAAAGACGTGAGAGCTCTGCTGTTCTTTTTTGTTGCAGTTGTACTGCTGGTGGTCCCTGGTGTTGCCTCGGCCGATCGCGGCACAGCCGAGTGTTCGAACGGTGTCGTCCTGGCGGACGTTTTCGCCCAAGCCTCCTGCTCCCAACCTGCCGGCATGGCTTTCCTGGGTCCCGCGGACGGCTGCTGCACCCGCCGCTCCGAGATCTGTGACTCCACGTGCGGTTGCGGGATCGACTGGTTCATCTGTGATGGCAACTCGACAGGAGGATGCTCGTCGGGCTGCAAGTGCAACAAATGCGTCTAGCCTTTCCCGGTCTATGATCCTCCCGATGGACAGATTCGCCCGCTATAGCTGGACCACCCTTGTCCTGACCCTCGTCGTGATCCTGTGGGGCGCGGTCGTACGCGCCACGGGATCGGGTGCTGGTTGCGGCAGCCACTGGCCGCTGTGCAACGGAGAGATCCTCCCTCTCGCGCCCCGGATCGAGACGATGATCGAGCTGACGCACCGCCTCACGAGCGGCCTGGTCGGCATCCTGGCGGTGGGGCTGGTCGTGATGGCCTGGCGCACGCGGCCTCGCGGAGATGCTTCCCGGCCGGCCGCGGCGATTTCGCTGTTCTTCATGATCACCGAGGGCGCGGTGGGTGCCGGGCTGGTGCTGTTCGAGCTGGTGGCCGACAACAAGTCCATGGCGCGGGCGCTGTTCATGGGGACTCACCTGGTCAACACCTTCTTCCTGGTGGCGGCCCTGACCCTGACAGCCCACTTTGCGTCGGGCGGCGCGCCCTTCCGCTTGCGCGGGCAGGGGAAGACCGGCGCGGCCGTGCTCCTCGGGCTCGCGGCCCTGACGATCGCGGGCGTCAGCGGCGCGATCGCGGCTCTCGGAGACACGCTTTTCCCGGCCCGGACGCTGGCCGAATCGCTGGCGCAGGATCTCTCGTCGACCTCCCACATCCTGATCCGGCTGCGGGTGCTCCACCCGATCCTCGCGGTGGCTTCGGGGGTGCTGGTGGCTCTTCTCGCGCTGCGGGCTTTGAAGGGCGAGCCCGGACCGGCCGTCGCGCGTCCGGCCCGGTGGACGCTGAAGCTCGTCTTTCTTCAGATCCTGGCCGGAGTGGTGAACGTCATGCTTCTGGCTCCGGTGTGGATGCAGCTCGTTCACCTCCTGCTGGCCGATCTCCTCTGGATGTCCACCGTACTCCTGGGCGCGGGCGTGCTGGCTCAGCGGGACGCAGCGGTGGAGCCGGTTCAGGGAGATCTCGGCCCCGTCCTCGAAGCGCGTCCCTAGGTATGGCGCGCTGGGCAGTCACCGGCGCGAAGCAGACCGGGACCTCTCACCTCCGGCGGGGTCAAGAGTGCGCGGATGCCTTCGCCGTCGAGCAGGGAGACGGGTTCCTCGTGCTCGTGGCCGCTGACGGCGCCGGCTCGGCCCGATATGGAGCCGAAGGCTCGGCCTTCGCCGCGCGCGCCGCGGCCAGACTGGCGGTCTCGGCCCTGGGCGAGCCGTTTGACGATCCCCTGGGGCTGATCCGCGCGGTCTTCCTGAACACTCTCGACGACCTTCTGGACATGGTGGAAGAGAAGGGGGTGAAGGACCTCCGCCCCGCCGACTTCCACACGACCCTGCTGCTCGCCGTGCTCACCGACGACTTTCTGGCCGTGGGCAACGTCGGCGACGGCTGGGCGGTGGCGCGCGATCGGGAGGGCCAGATCCGGGCCGTGGCAGCGCCCGCGAAGAGCGAGTACAGCAACGAAACCTTTTTCCTGACCTCGTACGGGTTTATCGAGGAGGCCGTGTACGAGGTGCTGCCCGCCAGGGACCTGGACGCGGTGGCCCTGCTCACGGACGGTTCGGCCTGGTTCGCCGTCGACCTGGACGCCCGGATGCCGAGCGGCGCTCTCTTCGACAAGCTGTTCGCGTTCGCCGCGGATGTTGCGAAGCCGGAGGGCGAGCGGGAGGAGCAGTTGGCCCGGTTCCTTTCCTCCGAGATGGTCGTGCGCAAGACGGACGACGACACCACCCTTGTGCTGGCAGTCCGGGTTCCTGACTGATGTCCAGGGAAGGTCTCAGAGGAACATCAGGAGCGCAGCGTACCCCGGCGCGGCACGTGGACTGTCACCCGGAAGCGGCGTTCCAGTCCGACAGCAACGAATGGACGAACGAAATGATCCGCATACGCCGCATGCGCGGCTAGACCGCCACCTGCCGCGGATACGACCGCTCCATCTCCTCCCGGGTCTCCTCGACCGTACCGGCGGAGGTGAGGACCTCCGCGTAGGCCGCGAGGTAGCCCTCGACCATCCGTTCCGGGGTGCGCTCGATGGCTCGCGAGCGGGCTCCGGCGGCCAGCGCGTTGCGGCGGTCGGGGTCCTCGATGAGCTGGACGATCGCGTGCTCCAGGGCCTCGGGGTCGTCCGGCGCCACGAACACCGCCCGGTTGCGCCACAGCTCGCGCAGGCTGGGGATGTCTCCCAGGACCAGGGCGCAGCCGGCGAGCGCGGCTTCCAGGACGGACAGGCCGAAGGGCTCGTAGCGGGCGGGGAGCACGTAGATCGAGCTGCGGCCGAGCCAGGCGGCGAGGGCGCGCTGCGACAGCCTGCCGAGGAGGCGCGTGTGATGCGGGCGGGCCTCGCCGCCGTCAGGGTGGTGATTCTCTCCGGCCACGAACACCGGCCATGGGAGACGGGGCGCCACGCGCTCCAGCGCCTCCAGGTTCTTGGCCTCGTCCCACAGCCGGCCGGCGCAGAAGAGCATCGGCTCCTTGGTCGTGGGACGGAACTGGCGGAAATCCCGGCCGTTGTAGATCACCCGGGTGCGGGGCAGCGGACCGTAGTGGCGCACCAGGGCCGACATCATGGCCGACGAAGGAGCGACCACGAGATCGGCGGCGGCGATGCCCGCGCGGACCTCTTGGCCATAGCGGTGCCATTCCTCCGGCGCGGACTCACCCTTGACGGCCTCCCACCAGGAGAGGACGCAGGAGTGCCCGGCCACGAGCTTCGGAGCGTGCCAGGGGAGCGCCGCGTGGGCGTAGCCGTTGAGGTGGATCAGGTCCGGGGAGAAGCGCTCCTCCAGACCGAGCAGCCATTCGCCCGCGCGCTCGACGTCGCGCCAGGGGTCTTCCATCCATTCCAGCTTGTAGGTGCTCTCGAAGACCTTGAGACGCGGAACCCGGCCCGCCATCTCCCGCTGTAGCTCGTTCATAGGCGAGCCCATGGTCGCGAGCGCCACCTCGATTTTCTGCTCCGCCAGGCCGCGCGCCAGCTCCAGGGCGTAGGTCCAGACGCCGCCGACCGTGTCCGCGGTCATCAGCACCTTGCGCGGCAGAGGATGCATGTCACTCATGTCGGTCACCTCGTTGGAGCCGAAAACAGAAGGCCGTTGAAGAGAGACATATCCAAAATCCGTGCCTCCTCCGCCCGAAGGCTGGGCGGAACGGGGGCACTCCGGGTGGAGTGCCTTGGAAGACAAGACGCTTACGCGCGGCGTGCCCCGGCCACGAAGGCTCTGCCGCGGTGACTGCGCCGGGGCTTTCGGCCAGACAGTTGTAAAGCTTGCTGACTCCCTCCCGCACGTTTACATGGGGGTGCCGCGGCTTCGGCCGGTGGGGAGGGGCTGGAGTCCGGTCAGCGCTTGGGCAGGGAGATGTCCACCGGCGTCACCTTCCCGAAGTCGGTGAGCGGCCGGTCCCGTCCTTCGGCCGGGCCGACGACGACGATGGTGAAGTCCCCGGGGCGCAGGTGGCGGGCCGCGGCTTCGCGCACCTGGGCGGGAGTGACCGACTCGATGCCGGACCGGTAGCGCTGCAGCCAGTCCCGCGGATAGCCGTGGAGCTCCAGAGCGAGCTGCTGGTTCATCACCGCCCGCCGCGAGTCCACCCGGAAGATGAACGAATCGAGGAGGCCGCGCCGGGCCCGCTCGACCTCGGCTTCCGTAGGCGGGCTGGCCGTGATGTTGCGCGCCTCTTCCAGCAGAGCTTCAATGCCGGCGCCCGTGGTCCCGACCTTGGTGGTCATGAAAAGTCTGGCGGGTCCGGGAAAGTCCCATCGGCTCGCCACCTGCCCGCCTACCATGTAGGCGAGGCCCTTGCGGGTGCGGACGTTGGAGAAGAGGCGCGAGGAGGTGGCGGTCCCGAAGACGGTGTTCATGACCTCCAGCGCGTAGTAGTCCGGGTGGTTCCGCTTCACGCCCAGGTGCCCCATGACGACCCCCGACTGGGATACGTCGTTCTTCTCCACGACATAGACGCCGGGGGAGGGCTTCTCGCGCCAGGACGGCGCCGCGGGCGGTGTCTCCTGGCCACTCGGTCCGCGTTTCCAGTCGCCGAACGCGTCGCGCACCCAGCGCAGCGCCTCCTCGGAGGAGAAGTCGCCCACCAGGCCGATGATGGTGCGGCCGGGGTGGAAGCCCTGGCGGTGCCAGGCGGCCAGGTCCTCGCGGGCGATGGCTTCGAGGGAGGCGTAGGTCTCGGTCCGGCCGTAGGGGGACTCGGGGCCGTAGACGATCTCGTCGAACTCGCGGAAGAGGATGCCCAGCATCTGGTCGTTCTGGCGTGAGACCTCCCCGATGGCCTTGGTGCGCTCGACCTCCAGCTTCCGGGCATCGAAGGCGGGGCGGCGCAGCACGTCCGCGTAGACGCGCAGGGCCTCGGGGAAGTCCTGCTTGAGCGAGGAGAGGGTGACGCGGACCGAGTCCTCCGTGACTCCGGCCTCGATGGCGGCGCCCCGGGTCTCCAGCCAGTCGTCGAGCCGGTCGCCGGCCAGGGTCTCGGTGCCGCCCGAGCGCAGCACGGCGCCGCCGAGCTGGGCGAGGCCGACCTTGCCGGCGGGATCCTGGGCCGAGCCGGCGCGCACGAGCGCCGTGGCCTCCACCAGGGGCAGCTCGCGGTCTTCAAGAAGGAGGACGACGAGGCCGTTCTCCAGCTCGATCCGCTGCGGCCGGGGGATGTCGAAGCCCGCGAGAGGTGGATAGTGCAGATCCTGGGCCCGGTCGACCTGGGCCAATGCCTGGGGGGTCGGAGACGCGAGGGCTAGGAGGACAAGACGGAGAGCGAGAGCACGGGCTTTCATTGCGGGGTCTCCACGGTCTCCGGCCGGGTGACGATCATGGCCACGGTCCGGTTGTTCTTGCGGAAGGTCTCGTTGGCCACGCGGCGGATGTCCGCCTTGGTGACCTTGTCGAGGCGGTCCAGGGAGCGGAACAGCTCACGCCAGTCCCCATGGAGCCAGTGGTTCTCGGCCAGGGCGTCGGCCAGCCCCTGGTTGTTGCGCAGCGAGCGGAGGAGGTCCGACTTCGCCCGCGTCTTGAACTTGGCCAGCTCCTCGTCGGTGACGTCCTCGCGCTGCAGGCGCTCGATCTCGGCGCGGAGGGCGGCCTGCGCCTGCTCGTTGGTCACCCCGTAGGCGGGCGTGGCAAGGACGACCCAGAGGTTCGGGTACTTGATGCCGGGAAAGCCGGAGAAGGACTCGATCTCGACCGCGAGCTTCTTGTCGCGCACCAGGGAGCGGTAGAGGCGCGACGTGCGTCCCCGGGTGAGGATGTCGTCGATGGCGTCGTAGACCGGCTGGTCGGGGTGGGTGTCGGCCGGCTTGTGGTAGCCCTCCATGTACATCGGCTGCGACGCGTCTTCGAGGATCACGATCTTCTCGGCGCTCTGGGGCGGCTCGACCGTGCGCAGGGGCGGCGGGCTGGGCCGGGCCGGGATGCGGCCGAAGTACTTCTCCAGGACCGGGATCGCCGTTTCGGCCTTGATGTCTCCCACGAGGACCGTGATCAGATTCGACGGGGCGTAGTAGGTCTGGAAGAACTGCTCGGCGTCGGTCATCGTGAACGATTCGAGGTCGCTCATGTGGCCGATGATCGGCTGCTGGTACGGATGCGCCTCGAAGGCAGCGACCTGGAACTGCTCGAAGAGGCGCCCCATCGGCTGGCTGTCGTTCATGCGCCGCTCTTCCTGCACCACGTCGCGCTCCTGGTAGAACTCGCGGAAGACCGGGTGGAGGAAGCGCTCGGATTCGACGAACGCGAAGAGCTCGATCTTGTTCGAGGGGAACGAGGTGTAGTAGCGGGTGTCGTCCACGCCGGTGCCGGCGTTGAGGCCGGTGGCGCCCTCGCGCTCGAGAAGGGCGTCGAAGCCGTCGGGATCGAGGTAGCGGGAAGCCTCTTCCTGCCGTGTGCGGAACTCGGCAAGGAGGGTCTCGACCTTCTTCGGGTCGGGGTTTCGGGACATGCGCTCGGTCTGCCAGGCCTGGTAGGCGGCCTCCAGGGCCGCGAGCGCCTTCTCCTCCGACGCCCAGTCGGTGCTCCCGAGCCTGGGGCTCCCCTTGAAGGCCATGTGCTCGAACATGTGAGCCAGGCCGGTGATGCCGGGCACCTCGCGGGCCGAGCCCACGTCGGCGAGCGTGCAGAAGGAGAAGACCGGCGCGGTGGGTCTCTCGACGAGGAGGAAGGTCCAGCCGTTGGCGAGCTTGTGGACGGTGGTCCGCTCCTCGAACGACTTGAGGTTCTGGCCGGCGGCGGTCGAGGCGAAGACGAGCAGCATGAGGGCTGCTCCTACGACGGGGTGTCGGCTCATTCGGGGCTCCTCAAGAAGTACGCGCGATCGCTCTTCTGAACTCTTCATGCGGCAGCGTGTTGAGCACGTGTCCGGCTTCCAGGCCGGCGCGGCGGGCCTGCTCGATCCCGCAACGCATCAGGTCCAGCTCTTGGGTGCGGTGCGAATCCGTGTTGATGACGATCTTACAGCCCAGCTCCCGCGCCAGGCGCAGGTGGTCGTCCCGGAGGTCCAGCCGGTAGGGGCTGGAGTTCAGCTCGACGGCCACTCCTAACTCTACGGCGCGGCGGAGGATTGCGTCCATGTCCATCTCCACCAGCTTGCGGCGGTTGATGATCCGGGCCGTCGGGTGGCAGAAGACGTTGACTTCCGGGTGCTCCAGGGCGCGCAGGACCCGCTCGGTCTGCTGGTCGGCGGGCAGATCGAAGCGGGAGTGCAGCGAGACCAGGACCAGGTCGAGCCCGGCGAGCATCTCGTCTTCCAGATCCAGGCTGCCGTCGCCGAGGATGTCCACCTCCATGGAGCGGAGGATGCGGATCTCCGGATGGCGGGCGCGGATCTCCTCGATCTCCTTCCACTGCTCGGCCAGCCGGTAGGCGTCCAGGCCGTTGACCATCGACAGGTTCTTGCTGTGGTCTGAGATGACCATGTACTCGTAGCCCCGCGCCGCGCAGGCCTCCACCATCTCCTCGATGGAGTTGCGGCCGTCCGACCAGGTGGAGTGCATGTGGAGGTCGCCGCGCATGTCCTTCTGCTCGACGAGACGGGGAAGTGCGTTCCGCGAAGCGGCCTCGATCTCGCCCCGGTCCTCGCGCAGCTCGGGGGGGATCCACGGCAGCTCGACGCTGGCGTAGACGTCCGCCTCCTCCAGGCCGGCGATGAGCTCCTCCTGGCCGTCCCCCTCCGGCAGCCGGAACACGCCGTACTCGGAGATGCGCAGTCCGCGCTCCACGGCCCTGCGGCGGAGCTTGACGTTGTGCTCCTTGGAGCCGGTGAAGTAGACCAGGGCGGCGCCGTAGCACTCCGGGCGCACGACGCGGAGGTCGACCTGGAGCCCGGACCCGAGGGTGACGCTGGAGCGGGTGTCGCCGGAGCCGAGGACGCTCGCGACCTGCGGGTAGTGGAGAAAGGCTTCCATGACCGGGCCGGGCTCGGTGGCGATGCCGAGAAGGTCGATGTCGCCGATGGTCTCGCGCCGCCGCCGGTAGCTGCCGGCTACCTCCAGGCGCTGGACCTGGGGGATGGCGCGCAGGTAGCCCAGCAGCGGCTCGACGAAGCGCTCGGCCTCGACGAGGATCATGCGGCTGGTGTGCTGGCGCCAGTCCTGGATGCCGGCGAGGATCTTGTCCTGGGTCTTGGCGCCGAACCCGGCGATGCCCGCGATGCGGCCGGCTTTCGCGGCCTCTTCGAGCTCGTCGACGGAGCAGATCTTGAGCTCTTCCCAGAGCTTCTTGGCTTTCTTGGGACCGACGCCGGGCAGGCGCATGAGGTCGATGAGGGAGCGGGGGATCTCGGCGAGCAGAAGGTCGCGGAAGCCGAGCGTGCCGGTCTCGATCATCTCCTTGATGTGGTTGGCCATCTCCTTGCCAATGCCGGCGAGGGAGGTGAGCGGCGTGCCCTCTTCGACCATCCGGGAGAGCGGGGTGGTCTGGACCTCGATGGTCCGGGCCGCGTTGCGGTAGGCGCGGATGCGGAAGGTGTTCTCGTTCTTGATTTCGAGGACGTCGGCGATCTCCTCGAAGACCTGGGCGATCTCGGCGTTGTTCAAGCGGGAATTCAAGGGGGCGTTCAAGGGGGCGTCTCCTCCGAGACAGGGAAGATATCACCCGGGCGGGCCTTCCTCGATCGTCGGCCCTCACCCCCGTCCCCTCTCCCAGCCGCACACCCAGGACCCCCGGGAGAGGGGGGCCGTGACGCTCAAGGTAGGGTGCCACGCATCCCGCTTCCAAGAGGCGGAGCCACAGATGGAGACCAGGTTGGCGGGCTGCGGAGACGCC
>JANOCF010001221.1:0-2555 GCA_031412055.1 Holophagales bacterium
TCGCGGCCCACGTGGAAGCCGGGGACCGCGCCGAGCAGGCGCTCGCGGGCATTGCCCGCCGCCGGCTCCTCGAACGCGAGCGTTGCGGCGGCGCCCGGGTTGTCCGAGGTCAGGGTGAGGAGCCTGCCGTCGTGGCTCGCCAGCGCGAACCCGAAGGCGCCGTTGAGGGCGGCGCGGATCTCCTCCAGCGTCGTGGCCGCCGGGGCGGGGCCGGCGCAGTCCACCTCTCGAACCGTGCTGCCCTCGACCGCGATGCGCAGGAAGCGCTCGGCCGCGAGGTTCGCTCCGCCCGCGAGGTCGACCGTGCCGGTGACGCGGGCAGGCTGCGGGTCCCGGCCGTGGATCGTGAACGGCGGCAGGCCCAGCACCGGACCGGCCGCGTCGCGGGGACCCTCGATGATTTCGAGGCGGCTGCCGGGGCCGGAGGTGGGCGACCCAAGATTCAGGAGCCGGCCATCGTGCCGGGCCACGCCCGATCTCCCCACGGCGGCCGTGATGCTCTGGACGATTGCTTCGAGCGCCACGCTGGAGGGGTCGGCGGCGCCGGCCTTGAGGTCCACCTCGACGGTCGGCGCGCCGTCGATCGCGAGGCGCAGGAGCCAGGCCTGCCGGAGGTCGGCGCCCGCCGAAAGATCGGGCAGACCGGTGAGGCGGGCCGGGCGCGCGGCGACGCCCGAGGCCTCGGCCGCTTCGAAGCCGAAGATCACGCGGGCGCCGTCGTCGCGCCGCAGCTCCCGGTCCACGACGATCTCCTCTTTCCGGCTCCACCAGGGGTCCAGCTCCTCGTCCAGGTGCAGCCCGAGCGCCTCGGCCGTCACCCGGAGGATGCCGCGCACCGTGACCGTCCCCTCCAGGAAGGTGCGGACGTAGCGCTTCAGGTGATCGCGGAACTCCTCGACCGTCTCATCCTCGCGCGGCGCCAGGCCGTAGAGCGAGGCCAGAAGCTCCAGGTCGACGATCTCCTCGGAGCTCTTGTCCGCGTGGTCCACCCAGTGGGCGCGCATCACGGCCGCCAGGCTGTTCTCGGCCGACTGCAGCTCGTTGCCGAACGCTCCAGCGATGGCGCGCAGGGCGGAGCGCCCGGCCGCGGCCTGGAAGGTCAGCGGCAGATAGCCGAGGATGCGCTCGGTCTTGGTGGCCACCTAGCCCTCCTCCAGCAGGATGTCGGACGGCTGCATGTCGAGCACGGCCCACCAGGGCGCGCCCGCCACCGTGGCGGCGATGCGGAACTCGGCCTTCTCGATGTCGTCGTCGCTCGCCGGTCCGCCCGCCAGCGACTCGATCAGCGCGCGGTCGGCGATGCGGGCTCCCGTGGGAGCCGTGGGCGGCGCGCCGGCCAGGATCAGGGCGAGGGCGCCGCGCAGCGCGTCCGAGCTGCCGGAAGGCGTCGCCACCGCGGCGCCGACCAGGGAGTCGAGCAAGTCGTTGGCGGCGGGGTTGCCGACATCGCTGCGCCAGGCGAGGACCTCCCGGAACACCGGGTTCGAGACGTCCTCGACCTTGAGCTTCTCCTTCATGGCCGCCCCCTCGGCGGGCTCGCCGCTGGTCAGGCCGTCCACGTACTCCTGGAGGGCGGCGAGCATCTCCTCCTTGACCTTCTCCTTGCCGGCGGCGGTCAGGCCGGGCGTGATCCTGGCGGCGATCCGGAGCTTGAAGAAGACATACCGGGCCACCAGCGTCACGACCACTCCGGCCGCGCGGGTCTCCTCCACCGCGGCGCGCAGGCTGGGGAAGCGCTCCGGCTCGGCCTGCACCAGGATGGCCACGTTGCCGGGATCGGTGCGCCGCTCGGGCGGGCTGTTGGGGTCCCACAGCTCGACCGGAGTGCCGCGCCCTTCGCGGATCACCCGGTCCAGGGCGGCCAGCGTGGCCTTGCCGAGGGAGCGCAGGACCGCCCTGGCGCGCAGGCGCAGCTCCTCGTCCGTCTCGTCCTCGGCGGCGCGGATGGTGGCGTCGAGGTTGGTGACGCGGGAAATGCCGGCGAGCGGCTGGACCATCTCGGTGATCGCTCCCGAGGGGACGATCCCGGCCTCGCCGCGAAAGGCCTCGCCGGCGCGGACCGGGGCGTCGATCCGGCCCTGGCCTGCCTGGAGGATGCGCGGCTGGGTGGTCTCGAAGAAGACCTCGCCCTTGGTGGTCGAGAGCGGCAGCCCCTGGGGGATCGCGATCACCCCCTTGACCGCCGGGTCGCGGAAGAACGTCACCAGCCCGGTGGCAAACTCGCTCGTCTTGCGCACGATGCCGAGGATCGACACCACCAGGTCGAGAGACCTGCCCTCTGCCGTGTCGATGAACCCCGAGAGATAGGCGAGGTTGACCTGCTGGTAGACGGTCGCGATTTCGCGGCCGATGGCTTCGGCCAGCGTGCGGGTGACGCTGCCCACGTTGATGTCCGACAGCGGCGAGCGGCTCTCGCGGCGGAAGTAGTCGACGTAGAAGGTGCTGTCGTCGTCGGGCTTGTCGCCGCCCTCCCAGACGATCGCGTTGTCGCCCTCGCTGAAGAGGAAGTGGGTGCCCTTCAAGAAGGCTTGGCGGCGGCGCTCCAGCGTGCCGTG
>JANOCF010001222.1:0-8445 GCA_031412055.1 Holophagales bacterium
GATCGGCAGCGTCGTCTCTCACTACCGCGTCCTCGAGCGCCTTGGCGGCGGGGACGAAGGGGTCAGCGTCTACAAGGCGCAGGACCTCGAGCGGGAGCGTGTGGTCGCCCTCCAGCTCCTGCCGGGGGGCGGCGGCGCCGACAGCGAGGCCGCCCGGGAGCGCTTCGCCCGCGAGTCGTCCCGCGCGTCATCGATCGGCGACCCGAACATCGGCTCCGTCTACGAGGTCGGCGAGACCGGGGACGGCCACGTTTTTCTCGCCATGGCCTTTGACGAGGGGGAGACCCTCGACTCCCTCATGAACCGCGGTCCGCTGGAGATCGACCAGGCCGTCGACCTCGCCGCGCAGATCGCCGCGGGCCTGGCCAGCGCTCATGCCGAGGGAATCGTCCACGGCGCGCTCGATCCTTCGCAGGTCCTGGTCTCGGCAAGCGGCCACGTCAAGGTCGCGGGCTTTGGCGCGGGCGAGTTGGCCGGCGCGGCCGAGCGGGCCCGATCCTATCTCGCCCCCGAGCGCGTCCAGCGCGTCCAGGGCGTCCAGGACACTCCGCCCGACGCGCGAGGGGATGTGTGGTCGCTGGGCGTTCTGCTGTATGAGATGGTCGCCGGACGACACCCCTTCCCCCGCACGGGCGCCACCCTGCAGCCGCTGGGCATGTGGCGCGACCACATCCCCGCCGCGCTGGAGCGCATCGTGGTCCGGGCCCTCGACCGCCGCCCCGAGCAGCGCTACCCGGAGGCGGGAGAGATGCGCGCAGCCCTCAAGGCGGTCGAGGGGACCGGCTCGCTGGCGCGGCCGACGTTCGGTTCCGGGGACGAGAGCGACAGCCTGATGCGCTCCCAGAAGACCGAGAAGCCTCGCCGGGAGGAGCCCCGCCAAGCGGAAGCCCCCCGGCCCGGCGGCATGATCGGCCGCGGCATCGGCCACTACGTCATCCGCGAGCACCTGGGCGGCGGCGGCATGGGGGTGGTCTACAAGGCCGAGGACACCCGCCTGGAGCGGATCGTCGCCCTCAAGTTCCTGCCTCCCGAGCTGACCCGCGACGCGGTCGCCAAGGCGCGTTTCCTCCAGGAGGCCCGCGCCGCCTCAGCCCTCGAGCATCCCAACATCTGCACCATCCACGAGGTGGACGAGACCGACGACGGCCAGCTCTACTTGGCCATGCCGGCCTACGACGGCGAGACCCTCAAGAAGAAGATCGAGGGCGGGCCGCTGCCGGTGGACGAGGCGATCGACATCGCCATCCAGACCGGCCAGGGGCTGGCCAAGGCACACCGCCAGGGGATCGTCCACCGCGACATCAAGCCGGCCAACCTGATCGTCACCGGCGATAGCATCGTCAAGATCCTCGACTTCGGCCTCGCCAAGCTGGCAGGCGCCGCCGGCCTGACCCGCGCCGGCTTCTGCCTGGGCACGCCGACCTACATGTCGCCGGAGCAGGCCCGGGGTGAGGTGGACCACCGCACCGACCTCTGGTCGCTGGGCGTCGTTCTCTACGAGATGGTGACCGGCCGGGCGCCGTTCCGGGCCGAGACCGACCAGGGGATCATCTACGCCCTGCTCACCGAGGAGCCGGAGCCGCTGCGCAAGCTGCGCCCGGAGGCGCCGGCCGAGTTGGAGCGCATCCTCCAGAAGATGCTCGCCAAGGACCCCGCGGACCGCTACCCGGGCCTGGACGAGGCCATCGCGGACCTGCGCGAGCTCGGCGGGCTCGGCGGGCTCGGCGGTCTGACCCGTGTGTCACTCCGCACTGCCGCGGCACGGCAGCCCTGGTGGCGGACGCCGATGATGGCCGCCATGGTCGCCGTGGCTGCGCTCGCGCTGATCGTGGTCTTTCTCCTGGCGCGGGCCGCCGGCTGGCTTGGCGGAGAAGAGCGGCCGCTGCAGAGGACCAACGAGAATCTCACCGACCTGGAGGGGCAGGAGAGCCACCCCAGCCTGGCGCCGGACGGCAGCTTCTTCCTCTACGCCAAGGAGGCCGGGGGCGACCTGGACATCTTCTGGCAGCGTGTGGGCGGCGGCAACCCGCGCAACCTCACCGAGGATTCGCCTTTCGACGACACCCAGCCGGCGGTCTCGCCCGATGGCCAGCGGATCGCCTTTCGCTCGGAGCGGGAGGGCGGCGGGATCTTCACCATGGGCGCTACGGGTGAGTCGGTCCTCCGCCTGACCGACCAGGGCTACGATCCGGCCTGGTCGCCGGACGGGCAGTTCCTCCTCTATGCCACAGAAGGGATCGGGGACCCGCGGCGCCGATCCTACGACAGCGAGATCTGGCGCGTCCGGATCGCCGACACCTCCAAGGGTAGGCTCCCGGTCGAAGGCGACGCGGCGCAGCCGAGCTGGTCTCCCAACGGCCATCGCATCGCCTACTGGGGCCTGCGCGAGGGGTCGGGCACGCGGATCATCTATACCGTCCCGGCCGAGGGCGGGGAGCGGGTGCCGGTGACCGAGGGCAAATCCATCGACTGGAACCCGGTCTGGTCGCCCGATGGCAAGTACCTCTACTTCGTCAGCGACCGCAACCGCAGCATGACCCTTTGGCGAGTGCGCATCGATGAGCGCACGGGCAAGGTGCAGGGACGGCCCGAGGATCTGACCACGCCGGCCGGCTGGAGCGGGTTCCTCAGCATCTCCCGCGACGGCACGCAGATCGCCTACGCCACCCGCGAGGGCAAGGCCAACCTGGAGCGCAGTGCCTTCGACCTCGCGACCGGCCAGGTCTCCGGCACGCCGGATCAGGTGACCCAGGGCTCCCGCCTGGTCCGCTCGGGCGATGTCTCGCCCGACGGGCAGTGGATCGTCTACGACACCGCCCTGCCGCAGGAAGACCTGTTCGTGATCAGCGCGGACGGCGAGCAGGTGCGGCAGCTCACCAACGACCCCGAGCGCGACCGCATCCCGCGCTGGTCGCCGGACGGCAAGCGCATCCTCTTCTACTCGGACCGGGTCGGCGAGGACTACCAGGCCTGGTCGATCCGCGCCGATGGCGGCGACCTCCGGCAGATGACGGCGGTCGAGGGCGACGAGATTCTGGACTCCCTCTGGTCGCCGGTTGGCGAGCGCCTGCTGGTCATGCTCGGCTCGGCAGGCCCGGCGACCTTCGACCTGTCGCTGCCGCTGGAGCAGCGGCGGCCGGTGCCGCTGCCCAACGCCGTCCAGGGGGAGGAGATCTTCGTCCCCACCTCCTGGTCGAAGGACGGCAAGTGGATCACGGGCGAGATCCTTACGGAGACTGCGATGCTGGGGCTGGCGCGCTACTCGGTCGCGTCCGGCCGAATGGAGAAGCTGACCCCCAGCGGCTCCGGGCCGGTCTGGCTGCGCGACGGCCGGATCCTCTACATCGACGCGGGCAAGCTCTTCCTGCTCGACCCGGACACCCGGCTGTTCCGGGAGGTGCTGGCACCCCCTGCCAACACCAACTCGGTGTTCCGGATGGTGGCGCCGTCGCCCGACGGACGCTCGCTGTTTCTCCTGCGCCAGAGCGACGAAGGGGACATCAAGCTTCTCCGGATGCAATAAGTCTGCGCCGGACCGGCGGCTTTGGTAGGATTTTTCCGTATCCATGTTCAGAACGATCCCCGGCACGCCGGGACACCCGTGAAAGATCCCTTCCGAGGAGGTGAGAGGATGGCATTCCGATTCAAGGACCTGATGATCCAGGTCGTCCCCCAGGGCCAGGGGGGTGGCGACGATCCCGTGTGTACGCTCGCGTCCAAGGAGCCGGACCCGGCAGCCCTGATGCCTTGCACGCTCGCGTCGAAACCCGACGAGCTTGCGGCGAGGGGGTGCGCGGAGGCGACGGAGGCGCAGTGCTCCTGCACGCTGGCCACCAAGGAGAGTCCAATTCCGGCGGCGATCGCCTGCACCCTGGCGTCGCGCATCGAGCCCTGGAATCCGCGGACGATCGATCCGGCGGCCCTGGGCACGATCACCACAGTGACCACCGTCACCACGGTGACCACCCTGGTGCAGGGAGGCGGGGGCTCCCGGGGCGGCGATCTGGCCTCCCTGAAGTCCCAGCTCCGTGCCGCCCTCGAGGACATCGAGCGCCAGGAGCGCGCCCAGCAGGGCGACGGCCTGCCCGCTACGGTGGAGGAGGCCGACGACCTGGAGCGGCGCCTTCGCGAGGCGATCGAGGAGCTGCAGGATCACCGCAAGACCCTGCAGAAGGAGGAGAAGGCCGAGTCCTCCAGGAATGGTCCCAAGGGCGGGGCCAAGAAGGGCAAGGGCAGGAAGTAATCGCCATCCCGGGTGTCCCGGGTCCGGCCTCTTTCCGATCCAGGTGAGGGGCCGGGCCGGGGTTTGGAGGACGTTCTGGTAGACTGACGTTGAAAGTCGTTCAACGAGCCGTCATGGAAAAGCCGTCCTCCGGGTCTTCGCGGGAGCGTGCCGAAACCGCTGCGGACACGTCGGGAGAGACTCAGCTCGCGATCCCGGCCCCGCAGGCGGAGGCTGTTGCCCGCCGCGCCAACGCTGCCAATGCCGGCAGCGCGATACCCCGCGAAAGCTCCGCCCGCCTCCCCTCCGAAGAGGCCGACTCCATGATCGGCCGCACGGTCGATCACTACACTGTCCACAGCCACCTCGGCGGCGGCGGCATGGGGGTCGTCTACAAGGCCGAGGACAGCCGTCTCCAGCGCACCCTCGCCCTCAAGTTCCTGCCCTCGTCCCTGACCCGGGACGCGGTGGCCAAGTCGCGCTTCCTCCAGGAGGCGCGGGCGGCCTCGGCCCTCGACCACCCCAACGTCTGCACGATCTACGACATCGGCGAGTCCGACGACGGCCGGCTCTACCTGGCCATGCCGGCGTACGACGGCGAGACCCTGAAGAAGAAGATCGAGCGCGGACCCCTGCCGATCGACGAGGCGGTGGGCTTTGCCACGCAGATCGCCCAGGGGCTGGCCAAGGCGCACCGGCAGGGGATCGTCCACCGCGACATCAAGCCCGCCAACCTGATGGTGACCTCCGACGGCATCGTCAAGATCCTGGACTTCGGGCTCGCCAAGCTGGCCGGCGCCGTGGGCCTGACTCGGGCCGGCTTCTGCGTGGGCACCCCGTCCTACATGTCGCCCGAGCAGGCGCGGGGCGAGGTGGACCACCGTACCGACCTCTGGTCTCTCGGCGTGGTGCTCTACGAGATGCTGACCGGCCTCACACCCTTCCGGGCCGAAAGCGATCCGGGCATCGTCCACGCCCTGCTCCACGACGAGCCGCCGCCGCTGACCCGCTGGCGTCCTGAAGCCCCGCCCGCCCTGCAGCAGATCGTGACCGGCCTGCTGCAGAAGAATCTGGCCGACCGCTATCCCGCGGCCGAGAGCCTGCTTCAGCAGCTGCGGGCTGTGGGCGGAGCGGCGTTCCCAGGGGCGTCCCTGACGGAGATGCCGGCCAAGCCGCCTCGTCCGCCCCGAAAAAGCCGGGGTCTGGTCGCCGCTCTCGCCCTCGGCCTGATCGCAGCGCTGGCAACGGCCGGCTGGCTGCTGCTCTCCCGGATGCAGGACCGGCCGCCGGGCCAGGACTCCCCGGTCGCCCAGCTCACCCAGCAGGAGGGGAGCGAGCGGCAACCGTCCCTGGGCGGAGACTTCTTCGTCTACACCAAGCGGTCCGGCGGCGACGACGACATCTTCTGGGAGCGGGTGGATGGCGACAACCCGCTCAACCTGACGGCGGACTTCCCGGGTGACGATTCGCAGGCGGCGATCTCGCCGGACGGTCAGCAGATCGCCTTTCGCTCGGAGCGGAGCGGCGGCGGCATCTTCCTCATGGGCTCGACCGGCGAGTCGCCGCGCCGGCTCGTGGCTTTCGGCCACAGCCCCGCCTGGTCGCCTGACGGGACGGAGCTCGTGATCGCCACCGAAGGGGTGACCAAGCCGGACCTGCGCGCCTCGACCAGCCAGGTCTGGCGCGTCGGAGTTCTCCCGGACGGCGGCAAGACCCTGCTGGCGCGGGGCGATGCCGTGCAGCCGGCCTGGTCTCCGGACGGCGGCCGCATCGCCTACTGGAGCATCTCCGCCGACACCGGCGAGCGGGCCCTGTGGACGATGCGCAAGGACGGCAGCGATCCCGTGCGGGTAGTCGGCGGTGAGCACCACTACTGGAACCCGGCCTGGTCGCCGGACGGCCGCTATCTCTACTTCGTCAGCGACCTCCGAGGCAGCATGAACCTGTGGCGGGTGCGGCTGGACCAGGGCTCGGGGCGGGTGCTGGGGGAGCCGGAACCGGTGCAGGTGCCAACCAGGTCGATCTCGGGCCTGACCATGGGCCGCGACGGCCACCGCATCCTGTACGCCACGGACGACTCCAAGGCCAACGTCGAGAAGATCGAGCTCGACCCCGTGAGCGGCGAGGTCCGCGGCGAGCCGGTGCCGGTAACCCGCGGCTCCCTCTCCGTCCGCTCGGCCGACCTCTCTCCGGATGGGAAGTGGGTCGTCTTCGACCTCTCGGCTCCGCAGGAGGACCTGTACGTCATCCGGATCGACGGCACCGGACTGCTGCGGCTGACCAACGACAGCTACAAGGACCGCATCCCGCGCTGGTCCCCGGACGGGGCCTCGATCCTCTTCTACTCCAACCGGAGCGGCAAATACGATGCCTGGAAGATCCGCGCCGACGGCAGCGACAGAGCCCGGCTTACGGACGTGGACCAGCCGGTCTACAACCCGCTCTGGTCGCCGGATGACCGCTGGCTGGTGTTCAACCAGGAGTTTCAGGAGGCGGTCCTGATCGATCTCGCGGAGCCGCTCGAGCGTCGCCGGCCACGCCCCCTGCCGAACCGGTCGGGCACGGTCCGGACCTTCGCACCGGACTCCTGGTCCGCGGACGGGAAGTGGCTTGCCGGCTACACGAGCAGCAACGGCATCGACATCTATTCATTCGAGTCCGGCCGGTTCGAGAGGCTGACCGACCGCGGCTCCCACGTGGTCTGGCTCCCCGGCTCCCAGCGGCTCCTTTTTCTGGACGGTGGCCGGCTGTTCCTTTTCGACCGTGCCACGCGGCAGGCGCGGGAGCTGCTCACCCCCCCGGAGGAGTCTTCCCTGGCCCGGGTGGGCGTGAGCCGCGACGGCCGCACGGTCTGCCTGGTGCGCCAGGTGGATGAGGGAGACGTGTGGATGCTGACGTTGGACTGAGAGGGGCGGCTTACCATAGGCTCTGTCCACGCTGAGTTCAACTTTTTGTTTTGGGGGCCCGGCCCCGAGGAGGAGACATGGCCTTTCGGATCCATGACGTCACGATCCACCTGATGCCTGGCGGAGCGCCGGGCGCCTGTACCTGCGGCCCGGCCTCTCCCGGGCAAGAACGGCCGGGCTGCGAAGGCGCCTCGGGTCCCAAGGCGCCCGGCCCCAAGCCGCCGGCCAAGCCCAAGCCGAAGGGGACGGGCCAGCCCAAGCCATCGGGCGGGGACAGGAGGAAGGCCCTGTCCTTTCTTCGGTCGCAGCTCCGCGAAGCCCTGGTTCCGACACGTCTCTGATAAACTCCCGGGCTCCATTGGCGCCGCAGAATCGTCCAGGGAAACTGGACCGGGCGATGCTCAGGAGCCCTCCCGGTTGATCGGTACCTCCGTCTCCCACTACCTCCTTCTCGAGCGTCTCGCCACGGGCGCGCGGGGAGGAGCCGTGTACAAGGCGCGGGACACGGAGCTGGAGCGCCTGGTGGCGCTGAAGCTCCTGCCCGCTGGTCCCGGCGCCCGCCAGGCGCGCCCGGAGGACCGGCGCCGGCTGGCGTACGAAGCCGAGATCGCGTCCGCCCTGGAGCACCCCAACATCTGCCCCGTCTACGAGGTCGGCGAGACCGGCGAGGGCCAGCTGTTCATCGCCATGGCCTTCTGCGAGGGTGGTAGCCTGGCGGACAAGATCGCCCGCGGCCCCCTCAAGCTGGAGGTGGCCGTCGACCTCGCCGCGCAGATCGCCGCCGGCCTTGCCCGCGCCCACGAGCGCGGCATCGTCCACCGCGGCCTCAAGCCTTCCAACATCCTGGTGACCCCGGACGGCCAGGTCCACATCGCCGACTTCGGCATCGCCGTCCTCGACGACCGCACCCGGGTTACCGGCGATGTCGGCAATATCGGCAATTCCGGCAAGAACATGCCCCCTACCACCGACGCCTATCTCGCCCCGGAGCAGCTCCGCGGCGAGCCGGCCGATCCACGGTCGGATCTCTGGACGCTGGGCGCGATGCTCTACGAGATGATCGCCGGCCGGCTCCCGTTCCCGCGCGGCCCGCTGGGCTCGGCCGTCGACCCGGAGCCGCTGACGGCGCTGCGCGAGGGCGTTCCCCACGAGCTCGAGCGGCTGGTCGCCCGCACCCTAGCCCGGCGGCCGGCCGACCGCCCTCTCCGGGCCGAGGACCTGCGCGACGTGCTCCGGTCGCGCGGCCGGGCGGGCCCCGTGTCGGCGGCCGGCCGCCCCGGCTGCGGGGAGCGGGCCAAGGGCGTGTGAACACCGCGG
>JANOCF010001223.1:0-6446 GCA_031412055.1 Holophagales bacterium
GCTTCGGCGGCGAGATGACCGTCCACGAAGACCTTGCCGGACATCTTGCAGTGCATGGAGCGGAGGCGCAGCACCTCGACCTCGTAGCGCACCTGGTCGCCCGGCACCACGGGCCGGCGGAACTTGGCGCCCTCGATGCCCATGAAGAAGATCAGCTTGGAGGCGCGGTCGGGGATGTCGTGCAGCAGGAGCAGCCCGCCCGCCTGCGCCAATCCCTCGACCAGGAACACGCCGGGCATCACCGGCCGCCCGGGAAAGTGGCCGTTGAAGCACGGCTCGTTGACGGTCACGTTCTTGATGGCCACGATGCGCTTCTTCGGCTCGATCTCGAGCACGCGGTCGACCAGCAGCAGCGGATAGCGGTGCGGCAGCACCGACTGAATCCATTCGATATCCCATTTCGGGGTCGGATCGGTCACTCAGCCCTCACTTTCTTCGACACCCAGCCGCCTCTCCAGCGCCTTGAGGCGCCGGCTCATCTCCTCCAGGCGGGCGATGAGGACCGCCTGGCGCCGCCACTTGCGCAGCTCCACCGCCGGGATGCCGGCCACCTTGGTGCCCGGCTCGACCGACGACAGGGCCGCCGACTTGGCCGCGACCTGGACGCCGTCGCCCAGCTTGATGTGGCCCGAGACCCCGGACTGCCCGGCCAGGACGACGTAGTCGCCCAGCTCGGTGCTGCCCGCGATCCCGGCCTGCCCGCAAAGGATACAGTGCCGGCCGACCCGCACGTTGTGCCCCACCTGCACCAGATTGTCGATCTTGGTCCCCTCGCCGACGCGGGTCTCCCCGAGCGTCGCCCGGTCGAGGGTCGAGTTGGCGCCGACCTCCACGTCCTTCTCCAGGACCACGCGGCCGACCTGCGGCACCTTGTGATGGACGCCGCGATGGGTGGCGTAGCCGAAGCCGTCCGCGCCGAGGATCGCGCCGGCGTGCACGATGGCGCCCGGGCCGACCTCGGTGCGGTCGTACAGCACGGCATGCGGATGAAGGACGGCGCCCTCCCCCACCACGCAATTCCTGCCGAGGACGACGAGGGCGTGAACGGCGGCGCGGGGGCCGATCCGGCTCCCGGCGCCGAGGACCGCGTAGGGGCCGACGTGCGCGGTGGGGTCCACCGAGCAGCCGGGCTCCACCACGGCCGTGGGATGCACCCCGGGCTCGGGAGACTCACCCGGGTGAAGCCGGTTGAGCAGCCGGGAGAGCGCGAAGGCGATATCGCCGATATCGTCGACGACCAGGAGAGGACGGCCGTCCTTGCGCAGATCTTCCGACTCCAGACCCTTGCTCACCAGCAGGGCACCTGCCCCGCTCGCAACGGCCTGCTCCCGGTATCGTGCGTGGTTCAGGAACGAGAGGTCGCGGGGGCCGGCGGTCTCCAGAGTCCGGACCGCCTCGATCGCGCGGTCCGGATCCCCTTCGACTCGCCCTTCGACCAGCTCGGCCAGGTCGGCCAGCCGGTGCTCCACCAGGTTACTTGCCCTGGGTGGGAGCCGCGGCGGCGCCGTCCAGGCGCTGGATGATGGACGCGGTGATGTCCACCGCCTCGTCGGCGTAGATCAGGCCGCTCTCGAACTTGCGGAAGATGAGCGTGTAGCCCAGCTCCTTGCCGACCTGGTTGATGACCGGCATGACCCGCTGGTCGATCTGGGCCAGGACCTGGTCCCGCGTCTTGCCCAGCTCGCTGTTGGCGTCCTCCTGGAAGCGGCGCAGCGCGATCACCTTGTTCTCGAGCTGCTTCTCCATCTCGGTCAGCTTGTCCTGGGCCAGAGACATCCGGCCGTCGGTGAGCTTGGCCTGGAGATCCTTGACCTCCTGCTGCTTGGCGCGGCCCTCGGCCTCCTTCGCCTCCTGCATCTTCTTGAGATCGGCGAGAGCCTTCTTGCCGGTGGTCGACGAAAGCAGGATCTTCTCGGTGTCGATCACCGCGACCTTGAGCCCGCTGGCGCCCTGGGCCTGGACCTGACTCGTAGCAATGGGCGCGGCCACGAGGGCTGCGGCCAGGATGAGCTTCGTTATACGGCTGGCGGACATAGTCTTTCTCCTTACTCCTTCTGGCTTGTGTTTAGAAGCTGGTTCCGATGCTGAACTGGAAATCTTCGAAGCTGTCCCCGATCTGCTCGTCCAGGTTGAACGCGTAGATGAAGCGCAACGGCGCGCCGAACACCGGCAGCAGGATCCGCATCTCGGCTCCCGCGGTGTAGCGCAGGTTCGACAGGTCGAACGACTGGTCCTCACCGAACACGTTGCCCGCGTCGCCGAACAGCAGCAGGCGGAACGGCCCTCCGAGCAGGAAGTGGTACTCCAGGTTGACCTGGAGGAAGCTTTCGCCGCCCAGGATGACGCCGGTCAAGGGGTCCTGCCGGGGAGTGCCGTCCGGCTTGCGCAGGAAGAGCGAGCGGAAGCGGTGGCCGCGGATGCTGTTCTCGCCGCCCATGTAGAACCGCTCCAGCGGCTGGAGATCCTTGCCCCCGAACGCGTCGACCATGCCGCCCTCGACGTTCAGCGCGAACACCGTGGGGACCGGGTAGTTGCTCGTCGGCACGAAGGCGCTGTAGGACACTTCGGGACGCGTGAAGTAGTTCTCGCCGCCCAGGAAACCGCCCGCGTACTCGAAGCCGACGGAAAGACGCTGGCCCCGCGTGGGCTCGAAGGGGTTGTCCCGGCTGTCGATCACGTAGAGCGGACGCAGCGACGAGTTGTCGATCACGTCCTTGAACACATACGGGTCACCCGGCTTCGGATCGCCCGGCAGGGGCGCGGGATCACCCGGCGACGCCGGCGGCACGATGCCCCTCAGCGTGTCCTCGTAGCGCGCGCGGTTGTAGCTCACGCTGGCCGACTGGAACAGCCGGAAGTTCCGGCCGTAGGTCAGCACGCCGCCCCGGCTGCTGCGCAGCTGCTGCTGCGTATCGCCGAACAGGTCGTAGTTCAGGTCCTGATTGAAGGCGCGGACGCCGATGCTCTGCGGCCGGTCCATGAACCACGGCTTGTAGTAGGACAGGTCGAAGAAGTCGCGGTAGCGCCCGCTCTGGAACGAGACGCCCACCTGCTCGCCGCGGCCGAGGAAGTTCTTGGTGTTGACCGCGAACTGGCCGAAGAAGCCGTCGAGCTCGCTCCAGCCGCCGCCGAACTGCAGCTCGGTGCGGTCGGCCTCCTTGCCCTTGAAGAGCAGGTCGACCTGCTTGGTCTCCACGTCCGGCTCGATCGCGACCGGGTCCTCCTCGTTGAGGTCGAAGTAGCCGAGCTGCTTGATCTTGATCACGCTGTTGCGGACGGCGGCCACGTTGACCACGCCGCCCTCGAACAGGCGCAGCTCGCGGCGAAGCACCTTGTCCTGCGTCCGGTCGTTGCCCTCGAACTCGATGCGCCCGACCTTGAACTGCTCGCCCTCGGAGACGTGCACCACCAGGTCGGCCACCCGGCCCTCGCGCTCGACCAGCTCGGGCTCGACGCGCGAGTAGATGTAGCCGCTGTTCTGGTACGTGTCCTGGACCGCCTTGACCCCCTCGTCGACCACCTTGGAGCGCAGCCAGGAGTCCGGCCGGGTCTTGAAAGCCCGCAGCAGCGCCTGGTCGCTGTGGATCTCGTTGCCCTCGATGGTCACCTCGCCCAGCTTCCAGCGCTCGCCCTCCTCGATCGGCAGGGTGATGAACATCCGCCGCTTCTGGTCCGCGGCGTTGGCCGC
This sequence comes from Holophagales bacterium, assembly GCA_031412055.1. Lineage (GTDB taxonomy): Bacteria > Acidobacteriota > Thermoanaerobaculia > Multivoradales > UBA5704 > DATMER01. The sequence continues at coordinate 3,689 of JANOCF010001223.1, forward strand.
GTTGGGCTTCAGCGCGCGCACCTCGATCACGGGCTCGCCGACGACCACGTTCTTGTAGCCGGCGGCACGGTAGACGTCCCGCACCTTGTCCAGGTCCTCCTGGAGCTTGGCCGGGTCGTAGATGTCCTTCTTCATCAACCGGGTGACCAGCCCGCTCTCCTTGACGTTCTTCATGGCGAGCTTGAGCCGGATGTCCGAGTAGACGTCGTTGCCCTCGAACTGGATGTCGGCGATGCGGACGCGGTTGCCCTCGTCCACCGTGAAGGTGACCCGCTTCTCGTTGGGGCCGTCCGCCGGCTCGACGGTGAACCGCGCCTGGGCGAAGCGGTAGCCCTTCTCGGCGTACATCTCCTCGATGAGCCCCTTGACGCGGGTCAGCTCGCCCAGGCTCATCGGCTCACCCTCGCGCACGCGGATGCGCTGGGTGGAGAGCTTGTCCTGGATGTCGGTCTTGGAGACGCGCTTGAGCCCCTGGTAGTCGATCGACCGCAGGACCGGCCGCTCCTGGACCGTGATGTTCACCTTGACGAGATCCCCCGCCGGCCCGGCGGGCACCGCCTCCACCTCGACGTCGTCGACGAGGCTGCGGTTCCACAGCTCCTTGACGTTGCGGTTGAGGTGGGCCTCGTCCAGGGTCTGCCCGGGCTGGAGACCCAGGTAGAACAGGATGGTGTCCTCGGTCAGCGCCTGCAGGCCGCGGAACTCGATCGATTCGATCGTGCGGCCGGCGAGCGGTGAAGCCTGCGCGGAAGGGTCCGCCAGGGGAACCTGGGCTCCGGCCGGGATGCCTCCCGAGACCAGGAGCGGAAGCAGCAGCAAAGCCAACAGCCGGGCGCCAAACGGCCGACTGCCGTCCGGCCGCTGGGAGCCCAGCCGGCTCAACTGGAGATTAGGCTTCATCTCGTCTGTGTCCTCGCTATCGGCGGCCAGGCCGCCGGAAAGACCCGCCGCCTCAGGCGGCGGGTCGGTTCGGACCAAATCAATGTGGGGCCAGCAGCTCCGGGGTCTCCTGGGCGAAGTGGTGGAAGGCGAGCTCGCCGTTCTCCCCCATCTCCACCTCGATCCTCGAGATCGTCTCCCCGTGCCGGTTGATGAGGATCTCCGACACGGGATCCTGGATGTAGCGCAGGAGCGTCCGGCGCAGCGGCCGGGCGCCCGTGGAGGGCTCGACGCCCGCCTTGTGGAGCAGCCACTCCCTGGCTTCCGTCGACACCTCGACCCGCAGGCCGCGCTCCGAAAGCGTGACGTTGACGTCGTCGAGCAGGATGTCGACGATCGAACGCAGCTCGGCCTCCCCCAGCGGGTTGAACACGATCACCTCGTCGATGCGGTTGATGAACTCGGGGCTGAACGTCCGCCGCAGCTCGCCGAGGATCTCCTCCTCCAGCTTCTGGAAGCTGTCCTGGGCGCTGCCTTCCCCGAAGCCCATCCTGCCGCCCCGCAGCACCAGCTTGCTGCCGATGTTGGAGGTCATCAGCACCAGCGTGTTGCGGAAGTCGACCTGGTTGCCGTACGCGTCCGTGAGCTGGCCGTCCTCCAGGATCTGGAGGAGCAGGTTCGCCACGTCCGGGTGCGCCTTCTCGATCTCGTCGAACAGGATCAGCGAGTAGGGCTGGCGGCGGATGCGCTCCGTGAGCTGGCCGCCCTCCTCGTGGCCGACGTAGCCCGGAGGGGAGCCGATCAGCTTGGAGACCGCGTGCTTCTCCATGTACTCCGACATGTCGAAGCGGAGCATGGCTCGCTGGCTGCCGAACAGGAACTCGGAGAGCTGGCGCGCCACCTCGGTCTTGCCCACGCCCGAGGGGCCCAGGAAGATGAACGAGCCCACCGGCCGCTGCGGGTTGGACACGCCGAGGCGCGACCGCCGGATGGCCCGGCTGATGGCGCTGATCGAGCGGTCCTGGCCCACCACGCGGCGCTTGAGCGTGTCCTCCATGCGCAGCAGGCGCTCGGCCTCCTCGCTCTGCAGGGCGGCGGTGGGGATGCCGGTCCAGGAGGAGATGACCTCCTCGATGTCGTGACGGGTGACCTCGAGGACGCCGGTCTCGTCCGCGGAGACGCTCATCTTCTCCAGGTCCTCGCGCAGCTCGATCTCCCGCTCCCGCAGGTAGACGGCGCGCTCGAAATCCTTGTCGGAGATCGCGACCTTCATCTCCTTGACCACCTGGCGGATCTCCTGCTCCAGCCGGCGCAGGTTCTGCGTATCGCGGACACGGCGCAGCTTGACCCGCGCGCCCGCCTCGTCGATGACGTCGATCGCCTTGTCGGGCAGGTGGCGGTCGGTGATGTAGCGGCTCGACTGGTAGATCGCCGTGCGCAGGGCGTCGGCGCGGTAGCGCACCTTGTGGAAGGACTCGTAACGGTCCTTGACGCCCTCCAGGATCTCCTGCGTCTGCTCCGGGGTCGGAGGGTTGACCTGGATGGCCTGGAAGCGGCGCAGGAGCGAGCGGTCCTTCTCAATGTACTTGCGGTACTCCTTGAGCGTCGTGGCGCCGACGCAGGAGATCTCCCCGCGCGACAGGGCCGGCTTGAGGATGTTGGCCGCGTCGAGCGACCCCTCGGCCGAGCCGGCGCCGATCAGGGAGTGGATCTCGTCGATGAAGACGATCAGCTCCTTGCTGTCCTTGAGCTCCTTGAGGATGCCCTTCAGGCGCTCCTCGAACTGGCCGCGGTACTTGGTGCCGGCGACGATCAGGGAGAGGTCCAGCGCCACGATCCGCTTGTTGGCCAGGAAGATGGGGACCTTGCCTTCGATGAT
>JANOCF010001224.1:0-2236 GCA_031412055.1 Holophagales bacterium
CTGGTCTCCAAAGCTTCTCACGGCGAATTATGGCGGCGGCGGCGTCGGATGCTACGTCTGTGAGCCGGAGAGCTGCCATGCCGATCCCAGCACCGGCAAGGACCACTGCACCGGACCGGTTTACGCCTGCAACGGCCGCTACTGCCCGTAGCGCCGCCCCCGGAGCCCGCTCACAAGAGCGGGCTCCTTCTCCACCACAGCAGTCTCAGGACTCGTCAGCAGCGCGCATCTTCTCGTCGAGCTGGTCTCCCATTTCCAGGGTGCGCCGAAAGGCCGCGTCGATCGCGTCGGTGAGGATGGCCGAAAACTTCCCCTGGTGGAGTACATGCAAAGCACGGGAGGTGGTGCCGCCGGGAGAAGTCACGCTGTCGATCAGCTCGGCGGTGTGGCGGTCTGACGAGAGGATCATCGCGGCCGTGCCGAGGATCGTTTCCAGCACGGACTCGCGCGCCAGGGGACGGGGCTCGCCGATGAAGTTGGCGGCGTCTTCCAGCGACTTCACGAAGTGGGCGATGATCGCCGGCCCGGTGCCGTTGACCGCCGTGGCGCGGTCCACGTCCAGCTCGTCCGAGACGTAGGTCTCCTTGCCCATGGTGCGTAGGATGGCCCGCACCTCTTCACGGACCTCCGGCCGGACCTCGCGAGTCGCGGTCCAGACCGTCATCCCCCGGTGGATTCGGCAAGGGAGGTTCGGCATGCAGCGGACGATGGCCGGATGTCCGAGCGAGCTGCCGATCACCTTCATCCGCGCTCCCGCGATGATCGACAGCACGAGATGGTGCTCCTGGATACCCTTCCGGATCTCGGGCAGCACCTTCGGCAGGGTCTGGGGCTTGACCGAGAGGACCACGATGTCCGCGTTCCCCACCGCCTCCAGGTTGTCCGTGCCGGCGTGGATGCCGTAGGTCTCACGCAGATGCGCGGCCCGCTCCTCGCGCGGACCCGACGCCCAGATGCGGCCGGGGTCCGCGTCCCCCAGGCTCAGCATGCCGCTGATCATCACCTCGGCCATGACCCCGGAGCCCACAAAGGCGATCCGGGAAGAACGCAGGTCACTCATCGTCGTCCTCCTACTCCGTCACTCCGCAGCCGATCTCGTCCACCTCGGACCACCGGCCCCGGCCGTCGCGGTCCCGCACCTTGAACGAGATCCGCTGCCCGGGCTTGCAGGCCACCGGATGCGTCCAGGGCCCCTCGGACGGCTCCCCGGCCAGCCAGCTCTCGCCGTTCACCCCCCAGTGAGGCACGTACGAGAGCTTGCCGCGCCGGGCCTCGGCCATGCACGTGCCGGTGCACTTCTCGCCGGAGCACTCCCACTGGCAGTCGACGATCTCCACGACCGGCAGGCAGGAGATTTCAAACTGCTTGGCGGCGGACGCCCCCTGCTTCAGGCAGTGGATCTGCCGCGTGCCCTCCTGCACGTACGGGAACGCGAAGAAGCGGACGGTGTGGCGCCCGCACCCCTGGGTCACCTCCTGGGTGATGGACCAGGACCCGGACGTGCCGGACTGGGCCTCGGACTGCATGCGGTCGCTGTCGATCCGGGTCTCCAACAATATCCCGGCCGCGCCGGCCGCGCCGCCCGCGACCTGCCAGGTGCCTTTGGCCTGGATCGAGTCCTCCCCCACCATCGTCAGCTCGGAGTGGATCAAGGAGGAGGATACGGACGCGCAGAGATCAGCCGCGAGCGCGGGTGAGGCCGCCAGCAGGACGAAAAGGATACTGAGCGCAACCTTCATTCCGTCTCCCCTTAGAGAGTCACGACCCGGCCGGTCTCGCGGATCATCCGCGCGAAGCTCTGCCAACCCAGCATGGCATCGACCGAAGCCTGGACCTTCGCGAGGTCCAAGCCGAGCAGGCGAGCGGTGGCGCTGCAGGCATAGACCCGGATGAGCCCCTCCTCGCGCCCGGACTCCAGCATCTGCGACAGCGGCGGCATGTCCAGGCTCTCCAGCCGCTCGGCGGTAAGGGGCGCCTGGGGATCGAGATCGTCCCACCGGCCGTTCGACCAGGCGTCCAGCGCCCCAAAGAAGAGCGCCACGTCGACCCGGTCTCCAGCCGCCGCCACGCTGGCCGCGAGCGAAGAGATCTGGAACCGCATGTCCCACGAGCCCCCATGGGCGAGGATCAGGAGGTCGGCCACGGTCCCATGCTATCTCCAACAAAGCGTCTAAAACAGAAGCGGCAGGCAAGGCGCCGGCCATAATTCTTGCCCAGATTTTCTTCTTCCTGCGAA
>JANOCF010001225.1:0-2758 GCA_031412055.1 Holophagales bacterium
ACCGAAGACCCGGCGCAGAAGGCCGAGCTACTGTCGAGGCTGACATCGGCGAAGGAGCGGCAGGCGGGTGTTCATTGAAAACTGAATCCATGTAGCCGGGGCCTGCCTTGGGGCGAGCAGGCCACCGGCCTGTCTTTCGAGGCGGTAGCCTACCAGCCGCCTCCGCCGCCTCCGCCCGAGCTGCCTCCGCCTCCGCCCCCTCCTCCGCCGCTGGAGCTGGGGGCGGAAAACCCGGAGGCGAGGCCGGTGGCGGCCACGGTCCAGGCTCCCGTGGAGCCCGCTCCGCCGAAGCTTCCGCCTCCTCCCGACCAGGTGGACTGGCCGATGCTGCCGGCTCCGGAGCTGCTCCCGCCGTACCCGCCAACCGAACGGCCCGCGCTCGCTCCCGCGAAGGAGCGGAACCAGCGGTCCACGTCCGTGCCGAGACCAAAGGCCAGGAGATAGGGCAGCCACTCGTCCTTGAGCCTCGGGTTGGGGCTCTTCAGCTCCCGCTGGAGGAGCCGCCGGCCCGCGCCCAGCAGGCGGCGCTTCTGGAGGGTCCGGTCGCTCTCCCGCGAGCGGGCCTGGTTCAGCAGGCTGCTCCAGACCGCCAGCGGCAACAGCGCCAGCCCCGCCACGCCGAACACTCCCGGGTAGAGACGGGTCTCGTACCACAGCTCCGGATGGAACACGGCCAGGAAGCTCCACAGCCAGACCAGCAGGCCCGGCACCAGGAACCGGAGGGAGGTCACGTTCAGGTTCTCGGTCCGCTTGCGCCAGGCGACGGCGGCCGAGAGGCCCACGACGGTGATCCACAGCGCCACGAACAGGACGATCAAGTACACGATCAACGTCGTCCCCGGATCCATGACGACGCCCAGGACAGCCAGGGCCAGGAAGGCCAGGGAAAGGTAGAGGGTGCGGCGGCGATCCGGCTTCTTCATGTCGAGGTCGCCGTGAACCTGGAGCCGGGAGCGCAGGTTGTCCTCGATCGTCTTGACCGGGCTGAATCCGGTCGACCGGTAGTGAGCGCGAATCCGAGCGGTGTCGGTGTCGTCGCCCTCGAAGAAGAGCTTGGCGATCAGCTCCCGCTCGTAGCCGGTGAATTCGCGGCGCTCCACCTTGAGACGCAGATGGAGGACGCTCGCGCCGATGGCAAATCCGAAGAGGGTGAAGCCCGGGCGGACCTCGCTCGTCATCTTGCCCTCGGCCACCAGCCGGGCCAGCAGCGCGGCCACCTCGGCGGGGCCGATCTTCTGGTCCCACAGGACCCCGACCTCCTCGGGCCGCATGTTGAACACGTTCTGCCGCAGCCACTCTTCGTCCCACTCCCGAGGCACGGGCAGCGGCTCGAAACGGCCCCGCCTGGCCTCCCCGTCCCGGAACACGAAGTAGAGGTAGAGCATGGCCAGCAGGGAGGCCCCGAAGAGGGCCGCTCTCAAGGGGAACGACACCAGGCTGACGCCCGGATCCGGGGCCTCCCCACCTCTCGCGTCGGCATGCTGCAGCTCGTTGCGGACGACCAGGCTGGTGCCGGGCGCGAGGTCCCGCTGCTCCAGATGGGCCGGTACCGGGGCGAGAGGCTGCCAGACGGGAGCGAGCTCGAAGTCCAGGGAAAACCTCCGGATGGGCCACTGGACGTCGGGCATGCCGAAGTCGTGGGCCAGGGTGTAGGTATCGCCGTTGCGGGAGAGGATGCCCGCGTAGGTGTACTCCAGGAGGTAGGTGACCGGCGTCTCCTGGAATGGCGGGTCTCCGGGGAGACGGCTGCGCCAGCGGAGGGTGTTGCCCTCCCAGTCGTACTCGTCCACCTGCTCCAGGTCGCCCTCGGCGAGCGGGATCTCGGCGCCGTTCTGTTCGACGCGGACGATCCGCTTCAGGTCGAGGTCGTGGCCGAGCCCGACATTGAAATGACGCTCGCCGCCGTTCCAGTCACCCGTGAACACGAACGTCTGGCGCTCCAGAACGTGGAGCGTGCCCCGGGCGTCGAGACGGGCGGTGACGGCGATGTCGTCCCAGTAGAGGGAGCGGTCCTGGGCGGCGGTGGGGGTGGGAGCGGCCAGGAGGAGGAACGCCAGGAGGAGGAGGCGTTTGATGTTGGGCATGGTGGCTCAACTATGCCACAGGTGGGACCCTCACCCCCGGCCCTTAGGCGCTAACTTTGGAGACAGAGCGGGCGGGGGGCTCCCTCTCCCGCGCAGCGGGGGAGGGCCGGGGAGGGGGTCCGGGGATGCTTGCAGGCGAGGTCCGCGTCCTTCGGCCCTCACCCCCGTCCCCTCTCCCATCCGCACACCCGCACCCCCGGGAGAGGGGTGATTGCCGGCGCCAAGGTTCTCTCCATCCGTGGCTCCGCCTCTGAAAGCGGGAAGAAGCGGGTTCAGGGGCACCAGCCTGGGCCGTCACGGCCCCCCTCTCCCGGGGGTCCTGGGTGTGCGGCTGGGAGAGGGGACGGGGGGGGACAGGGGGTGAGGGCTCTGGTGTACGCTCACCTCAATGAAACTCTTCGCCGGCCTTCTCGCCGGCCTACTGCTCGCCCTTCCAGCGACTACCGGCCGCCTGGACCGCGCCGTGGTCGAGCGCCTGGACAACGGGCTCACCGTGCTGGTCCTCGAAGACCCCACCCTGCCCATCGTCAGCACGCAGGTCCTCTACAAGGTGGGCGGGCGGAACGAACACCCGGGCTCCACGGGGCTCGCGCACTTCGTGGAGCACATGGCCTTCCGGGCGACCGAGCGCTTCCCGGACACGGACGTAGTCAGCCGCATCTATGGTGTGGGCG
>JANOCF010001226.1:0-4328 GCA_031412055.1 Holophagales bacterium
CGACTGGGAGCGCCGGGGTCCTCGCCGGCTCACACTTGCGATGGGGTTAAGCCCGCGGGACGCCGGCGCGCCCCGTGGTTGACCCGCAACGCGGGACGCCGCCTCCACTTCAACCTGCTACTGATGTTCCTGCCTGCCGCCGGCTTCCTGTACCTGAACGTCTACGAGACGCAGCTCCTGCGGCTCCAGGAGCGGTCCATGGTCCAGCAGGGCCGTCACCTCGCCGCTGCCCTCTCCGACCAGGGCGGACTGGACCGGACCATGTCGGAGGACCTCCTCCGCCGTCTCGGCGGCCGCACAGAGGCCCGGCTGCGGATCGTCGCCCGTGACGGCACCCTCCTGGCCGACTCGGCAGCAATGGGTCCCCAACGACGCCCAACGCCCTCGGTCTCGCGGCGCTACTCGGAGAGCGCCAGCACCACTCCGGAGACGCGGCAGAAGCTGGCGTACCGGGTCGGTGCCTGGATCTACAACCTCCCCTGGAGGATCGCAGGGTTGATCGTCCCGCGGCCGGACCCGCCGGAGCGGTTCTACCCTTCCGGAAAGCCCCTCCTCGGCCCCGAAATCCGAGCCGCCCTGGCAGGCCGCTATGGTGCGGCGACCCGCAGAAGCTCGGGCGGGCAGCGCTCCTTGACTCTCTATGGCGCGATCCCCGTTCGCGACGATGGCAGCGTGGTGGGCGCGGTCCTGGTTTCGCAGTCCACCTTCCGTATCCTTATCGCCCTCTATGAAGTGCGGCTCGACATCTTCAGGGTGTTTCTCGCGTCGGTGGCCGCCGCCGTGGTCCTCTCCCTGCTCGTGTCCACGACCATCGCCCGGCCGCTTCGCCGGCTCCGGGACGAGGCCAACGCCCTGCTCGACCGCCGGGGCCGGCTGCGTGGACGGTTTGGCGGGTCGCGGCGCCAGGACGAGATCGGCGACCTGACCCGCGCCCTGGAGGAGCTCACCCGCCGCCTGGAGGCCCATCTCGCCTTCATCGAGTCGTTCGCCTCGGACGTCTCCCACGAGTTCAGGAACCCTCTCGCGTCGATCCGCTCGGCCACCGAGCTGCTGGCCGAGGTGGACGAGCCCGCGGATCGCCAGCGCTTCCTCGCCATGGTCCAGAAGGAGGTGGCGCGCATGGAAGGGCTCCTCTCGGGCGTGCGGGAGATCACCGAGATCGACGCCCAGCTCGAGAGCGAGCGCATCGCTCCCGTGGCCCTGGATGGCCTGCTCCGCGAGATCGTCGAAGCGCGATGTCTGCGCGCCGACAATCGGGTGAAAATCAACCTGGAAGCCGCTTTCGAGGATGGGGAGACCGTCCTCGTCCGCGCCTCCCCCGAGCGGCTGACCCAGGTCATCGAGAACCTGCTCGACAACGCCCAGAGCTTCTCCCCCGCCGGCGGGACCGTGGACGTGCGGCTCGCGCGGGAGAACGGGAGCGGCGTCATCCTCGTCGAGGACCAGGGCCCCGGAATCCCGGAGACGCACCTGGACCGCATCTTCGACCGCTTCTTCCAATATCGTCCTGAGGGCCGTAATGGCCACACCGGTCTCGGGCTCGCCATCGTCAAGGCGATCGTGGACGGCTACGGCGGCTCGATTCGTGCTTGGAACCGGCCGGAAGGAGGAGCCCGCTTCGAGGTCCGCCTGCCGCTCGTCCGGGCCTGACGGTTCCTGTAGGCTTTTCGCGTAGGAAGGAATGAGGAGAGCGACGCCATAATACGGGTTCCGGACGCAGAGCGGCTGGGTGAGCTTCTACGTGCGAGAGGAAGAGGACGTCGAGCGTGCGGTGGCCCTGCTGGCCCGCTCCTATGAGCTCGCGCGCGAGCAGCAGGCGCGCAAGAACGCGGAGCGCAGACAACTCTTGACCCTGGAGCCCGCTCCACGGTTTATCCTGCCTGCATGGTGGAAGAGACTCCTCCGCTAAGAGCCGGCGAGCTGGCGCGGCGCGTCGGCGTGAGCAAGGACACCCTTCGCTTCTACGAGCGGAAGGGGCTCCTGCCCGAGCCCGATCGCCTGTCGAACAACTACCGCGTCTACCCGCCGGAGGCCGTGGAGCGCGTCCTCTGGATCCGGCGGGTGCTCGACGCGGAATTCACCCTGGACGAGCTGGCGAGGATCCTGGCCGAGCGCGAACGTGGCGGTGCCCCATGCCGGCAGGTCCGGCAGTTGGCGGCAGACAAGCTGGCCGGGATCGAGAACCAGCTCCGCGAGCTGGGGTCCCTGCGCGACGGTCTGCGCGAGATGCTCGCCGACTGGGACCGGCGTCTGGCCGAGACCGGTCCCGGCGAGCGGGCCGGGCTCCTGGAGTCGCTTCCGCATTTCCCAACTCGAAAGGAACGATCACGATGAAAGTGCTGTCCACGGTGCTGGTCCTTGGCGTCCTGTGCGGGCCGTCCCTCCGCGCGGAAGATCCCCCTGCCTGCCCTCTTCACGCGGAGCACATGGCTGCCCGGGAGAGCAACAAGCTCGACTACCGGGGCGACAAGGTCATGGGCTTCGAGCACACCCGGACCGCCCATCACTTCCTGCTGGAGCCCGACGGCGGCGTCATCCAGGTCGAGGCCAGCGATGCGTCCGATGCCGGGAGCCTTCAGGCGATCCGGAGTCACCTGGAGGAGATCGCCGGCCTGTTCTCGCGCGGCGACTTCTCCGCTCCTTTTGCCATCCACCAGCGGGTGATGCCCGGAGTCCCCGAGATGACCCGGAAGAAGGAAGCGATCCGGTACAAGTACGAGCAGACCGAGCGGGGCGCCCAGGTCCGGATCACCACCTCGGATCCTGAGGCCGTGGCTGCGGTCCACGACTTCCTGAAGGCCCAGATCGACGACCACCGGACGGGCGACCACTCCGGTCACTCGAAGTAGCCAAACACGTCGAGGATCATGTGGACCGTGCCCGCGCCCTGCACTGCAGGCAGGGCGCGGATCGTGCCGTAGCCGTCCGCGGACAGGACCACGACCGCGCTGTTGGCCCGGTTCTCCTGCGGCCCGAAGCTGATCGTGCTCGTGCCGGGAGGCGTCACATGGCCGGGATACAGCGCGATGCTTCCCTGCGCCGTCGGTCCCGTCACGGTCACGTTCACCGCCAGCGCCCTGGCCGTCGCCGGGATGCCGCAGAGTCCCTTGAGGACGAAGATCTCCTCCGACCCCGACTCGAGCGGCCACGACTCGCGCGTGTTGAAGAGGCGGCAAGGGGAAAGGGTGTAGAAGTCGCGGCCGGGAGGCTCGACCTGAACGTCTACCATCGCCCCCGACGAGTCGTGGCTCAGCGGCGTGATTCGGAGCCCGTGGCCGGCGTCTTCGAAGGTCTCGCCGTCCTGGAGCGTCTTGACGTGCACGGTCCTGGTGGCGTTGCAGGCGTATCCCCGATACGCCGCCCCGGTATGGACGCACGAGGGATCCCAGTCGCTGTACCGGTGAATACTCACCCTGTCCACGTACGAGGCGGGCAGACCGGCGTCGAAGCCCGTGGCCTTGCGGGTGGAGACGTAGTAGACCCCCAAGGCACGCAGCACCTGCGGGTCGAGGGTGCCGGCCGGATCCGCTTCGATCGGCGCGAGACGGAGGAAGTGCGAGCCGGGCTCCAGATCGACCACCTTCTCCGGAGGCAGCCAGCCCATCTGGGCCTTGTGCGGCGCGTTGGGATGAAAGGAGCCGCAGCAGCCCATCACGTCGGAGCCGTCGCCGTACTCGTTGTCGGCCGTCCCGTTGCCGTCGGAGTCGCTCGCGGCGTGCTGCATGCCGAGGTTGTGCCCGATCTCGTGGGTGAAGACGTAGCCGGACGAGCAGGAGAAGGACCAGACCTGGCAGATCGAGTTGGTGCAGCCCACGCTGCCGAGCCCGCTGTAGCCGCACGTCGTGTCGCCCGGCAGCACGTAGACCCGGTGCTGATACAGGTTCAGGTCGACACCCGCGGCCCTGGCGGCCGCGTCGGCTTCCGCCGACCACTTCCAGTACTCGCAGGGGCTCGCCCGCCAGGCGTTGACCCGGAACGGGCCGAACACGTCCGGATGGCCGTTGCCGTCCGAGTCCGCCGGGAACGAGACGCTTTGGAAGGACATCTCCTGGAACGCCTTGGCCGTGGATGAAGCCCCGGTAAAGAAGGTCTCCGCGACCTGGGACGCCGGGCAGGACACGGCCGTGTCCTGGAGATTCACCAGGATGACCGCCACCCTTCTCTCTCCCGAGACTCTCGCCGCGGGAGATCGGGAGAGAGCCTCGCCCTGCTCTGACCGCACCCGGATGCGGCTGCCCGTCGCGAGAGTCCGGAGGTAGTGGGTCTCCGTCCGTCCGGAGGTGAAGTCGTCCGCGTGGACGACGGTGATTTCCTGAGCAAAGGCCGGT
>JANOCF010001227.1:0-1763 GCA_031412055.1 Holophagales bacterium
ATCGTCGAGCTCGATTCGGGCTCCAACGTGATCATGCAGCGGCTGGAAGCGCTCAACAAGAGCTACAGCGACGCCCTGCGCGTGCGCATCGAGAAGGAAGCCCGCTACCGCCAGCTCCTGACGGCGCCCGATGAGGCCACGGCGGAGTCGCAATCCGACGGGCTGGTGACCGATCTCAAGCGCAAGCAGCTCGAGCTCGAGCGCGAGTACGAGATCAGCTCGAAGACCTTCAAGAAGGACTTCCCGAAGATGATCGAGCTCCAGGCCGCTATCGAGAAGGGGCGCCAGCACCTGGGCGGCGTGGTCGCGGAGATGGTGGAGAAGGCGCGCAAGACCGCCTACGCCGAGTTCCAGACCGCCCTGCGCGAGGAGAACGCCCTGGAGCAGGAGATGCGGTCGCTCAAATCGGACGCCCTGGACGAGAACTCCGCCTCCGGCGACTACCACAACCTCAGCCTGGAGGTGGAGACGCGGCGCAACCTGCTCGACGAGGTGCTCAAGGCGCAGTCGGAGACCGAGGTGACGGCGCGGCTCCAGGGCACCAAGGAGTCCAACGTCCGCATCGTCGACCGCGCGCTGGTGCCCGGCGGGCCGTCGAGCCCGAACCTCAAGCAGGACCTCTCCTCCGGCCTGCTGCTTGGTCTGCTCTGCGGCGCCGGCATGGTGCTGCTCCTGGAGTACATGGACCGCACGGTCAAGACCGCCGAGCAGGTGGAGCGCCTCCTGGGACTGCCGACGCTGGCGGTCATCCCGGACATCGCCGACACCGGATCGAGCTACGGCGGCTACCGCACCTACGGCGGGTACGGCCTCGCGGCCGAGAAGGCCGCCAAGGGCTCGCGCCGCTGGCTGGAGAAGAAGAAGGGCGAGACGATGTCGCGCATCGAGCTGGTGCCCCACGAGGGGCCGCGGCTCGCGGTGTCGGAGGCGTACCGCTCGCTGCGCACGGCGCTTCTCCTGGCGAGCGCCCGCGAGCTGCGGGTCGTGGCCGTGACCTCGGCCGTGGCCAGCGAAGGCAAGTCCGCGACCGCCACCAACCTGGCCGTGGTCATGGCCCAGCTCGGCCGCCGGGTGCTGATCGTCGACGCCGACCTGCGCAAGCCGCGCCTCCACGAGGTGTTCCAGGTGTCGAACCGCGTCGGCCTGGTGAGCTACCTGACCGGCGGCGCCGACTTCGACGGCATCATCTCCCGGACCTCGGTGCCGCAGCTCTTCGTGGCCCCGTCCGGGCCGATGCCGCCCAACCCGTCGGAGCTCCTCGCCTCCGACCGGATGCGCGAGCTGGTCAAGCTGGCGCGCGGCCGCTTCGACTTCGTGGTGTTCGACACGCCGCCGATCCTGCCGGTCACGGACGCGGCCCTGGTGGGCACGCTGGTGGACGGTGTGACGCTCTGCCTGCGCGCCGGCAAGGTGACGCGGGAAGAGGCCCGCTCCTGCCACGACCGCCTGCGTATGGCGTCCATCAAGGTGCTGGGCGTGGTGCTCAACCGGCACACGACCTCCCAGGGATCGTATTCAGGCGGGCGCTACCAGACGTACGAGACCTACGGTTCCGCGGACGGCGAGCCGAAGGCCGATTCGGCCGCTTGATGATCGATCTGCACTGCCACATCCTCCCCGGGATCGACGACGGTCCGAAGAAGCTGGAGGAGGCGGTCGAGATGTGCCGGCTGGCCGCCGCCGAGGGCTGCCGCGCCATGATCGCCACCCCGCACCAGCGCCGCGGCGTCTGGTGGAACGGCGACCGCCAGAAGCTCTCCGCG
>JANOCF010001228.1:0-3494 GCA_031412055.1 Holophagales bacterium
GTGCAGCGACGGGCCGTCCACGAACTTCGCGTCCGGCGTGTTCCAGCCGGTGAGGAGCTGGGTGCGCTCGCCCCCGGTCAGCATCGGCAGGTCGGAGAGCCGCGCCTGCGGTCCCGCCACCGCGCCGGTGAGGAGCGTCTCCCAGTGCTGCAGCAGCCGGCCGATGGTCGACTCGTCGTACAGATCGACGTTGTACTCCAGCGTGGTCTTCAACCCCTCGGGCAGGTCGAACAGGAAGACCGTGAAATCGAACTTGGTTGTCCGGTTGTGGTTCTCCAGCAGCTCGAGCGTGAGCCCGGGCAGCTCCAGCGCCTGGGTGGGCGTGTTCTGCAGGGAGAACTGGACCTGGAAGATCGGCGTGCGGCTCAGGTCGCGCTCCGGGTGCAGGTCCTCCACAAGCTTCTCGAAAGGCACCTCGTGGTGCGGTATCGAGCCCAGGAAGCCCTCGCTCACCCGCGACAGCAGCTCGCGGAACGCGGGGTTGCCCGACGCGTCCGTGCGCTGCACCACCATGTTGAGAAAGAAGCCGATCAGGTTCTCGGTCTCCAGCCGGTTGCGGTTGGCGATCGGGATGCCGAGGAGCAGGTCCTCCTGGCCCGTGTAGCGGTGCAGGAGCGCGTTGAAGGCCGCCAGCAGGGTGAGGAACGGCGTCACGCCCTCGCGCTGGCTCCACGTCCGGATCTCCTCGGTCGCACCCGCCGCCACTGTCCTCGACAGGCGCGCGCCCCGCGAGGTGAGCAGTGCCGGGCGCGGCCGGTCCGTGGGCATCTCCAGCACCGGCAGCCGGCCCGACAGACGACCGCGCCAGTAGGCGAGGTGCTGGTTCATGGCCGCGCTGTCGAGCCAGCGGCGCTGCCAGTGCGCGTAGTCCGAATACTGGATCCGCAGCTCCGGCAGCGGCGTCGCCCGGCCCTGCGAGCGCTGCGAGAACGCCGCGTACAGCGCCGCCAGCTCACGGATGACAATGCCGATGGTCCAGCCGTCCGAAGCGATGTGGTGCATGGTCACCAGCAGGACATGCTCGGCCGCGCCGAGCCTGAGGATCGACGTGCGGAGCATGGGCCCGCGGGTCAGCTCGAAGGACCGCCGGCCCTCCTCCAGCGCGAGCCGCCGCTGCTCCTCGTCCCTTCCCTCTTGCGGCAGATTGGAGAGGTCGATCATGGGAAGGGCGGCCACGGCCTCGACCGGGCGCACCTCGGGAGAAGGCTGGCCGTTGCGCGCCGGGAAGACCGTGCGCAGCACCTCGTGGCGGCGCAGGACCTCGGCGAAGCTCCGGGCCAGCGCCGGCACGTCCAGCGCGCCTTCGAGCTGCACGGCGGCAGGCATGTTGTAGGCCGGGTTCTCCGGATCGAGCTGCGAGAGAAACCAGAGCCGCTCCTGCGAGAACGACAGCGGCACCTCGCCTGCAACACGCCGCAGCTCCAGGTCTTCCCTTGGAGCAGCCGGCGCGGGATACCCCAGCTCCGTGGCCATGGCCCAGGTCTCGGGCGCGAGCGATCCGCTTTCGGCCTTCTGCCAGCGGTCGGCCACGCCGGCGTCGATCCCCTGGAACTGGTGGAACTTGGGATCGCCCATCATGCGCGTGCCCGCGTGCAGGCCGTCGGTCATGCGCTTGCCCTGGTAGGGGTTGAGCATGGCCTCTTCCATCGGGAGACCGAGAAAGGCGCTCAGCGCCTCCATGGACGCGCGCGGGTCCTTGACCATGTCCTCGAAACGCAACCGGTGCTGGCGCTCCGCCGGGATCTCCTCCAGGAACGCGGAGATATTGCGGTGCGCCAGCAGCCAGACCAGCTCCGCCTGTTCCCCGGCCGGGAACGGGAAGCCGTAGACCTGGTCCATCTTGGCTTCCAGGTAGGAGTCGATCGTCGCTCGCGGGTGGCGCATCAGGTGGACGTACAACGGCTGATCGAACAGCTTCTCGGCCCGGCGCAGGGTCCAGAGATCCAGCGCGTAGCTCGGGGTCTTGTCCACGACGAGCCGGTCGCCCGCCCAATTCTGGAGCTGGCGGTAGAACCGGCCCACGGGCATGTCCGCGTTCTCGCTCTCCGCGATGATCTCGCGCGCCCGGTCGGCGTCGCAGCCGTGCAGGTCCATGACGGCCCGCAGCAGGCCCTCCACCGCGAAGCGGTTGCGGCCGGAGTAGATGTCGCGGCGCTCGGCCATGGTGCGGAACGCGAGCAGCTCCAGCTCCGGCGGTGCGAACAGACCGGGGTGTCCGGCCAGCATGACCCGCAGCAGGGTCGAGCCCGAGCGGAACGGCGACAGCAGGAACACCACGCGCGGCGCCGGCCGGCCTGTTTCGATCTCCGTGGGCTCGGCACCCAGGGCGCGGCCCAGGCGGCGGGACACGGCGGCACGCAGCTTCTCCAGCGCGGGCTCCAGCTCCATCCGGCCCTGCTCGATCCGGGTCTCGACCGCCTCTCCGCCGAGACGGCCCACGGCGTCGGGATAGGCCGTGGTCAGGTACTCGGCGAAACGCGCCACCGTGGGCGCGTCGAACAGCGCCATCACGTAGACGATGCGACCCAGCTCCTTCTGCAGCCGGTTGATGAACATGGCGCCCTGGATGGAGTCGCCGCCCAGCTCGAAGAAGCTGTCGTGGATGCCCACGCGCTCGATCGCGAGCAGCTCGCGCCACATGCCGGCCAGCCGCCGCTCCAGCTCGGTGCGCGGCTCCTCGTAGCTCCGCGCCAGCTCGGAGCGATCGGCGTCCGGAGCCGGCAGCGCCTTGCGGTCCACCTTGCCGCTCGGGTTGAGCGGAAAGGCCGGCAGGATCACGAACGCGGACGGCACCATGGCCTCGGGCAGGCGAGAGCGCAGGTACGTCCGCAGCTCGGAGACCTCGGGAACGTCCTCGCCGCTCGGCACGAGATAGGCCACGAGGCGGGCATCGGCGCCGTCCTTGCGGGCGAGCACCACGGTCTCGCGCACGCCGGGATGGCTCCCCAGCGCGGCCTCGATCTCGCACAGCTCGATGCGGACGCCGCGGATCTTGACCTGGAAGTCGAGGCGGCCCAGGTACTCCACCTCGCCATTCGGGAGGAACTGAGCGAGGTCGCCCGTGCGGTAGAGACGCGCGCCAGACTGACCGAATGGATTGGGGACAAAACGGTCGGCGGTGAGATCGGGCCGGCCCAGGTACCCTCGCGCCAGGTTGACGCCGCCGATGTGAAGCTCGCCGGGAACGCCGACCGGGACGGGCTGGCCCTCGCGGTCGAGAAGGAGGATCGAGGTGTTTTCGATCGGGCGGCCGATCGGCACGATGTGCCGGCCGCCCGGAGTACACGCGTGGTAAGTCACGTCCACCGACGCCTCGGTCGGTCCGTAGAGGTTGTGCAGCTCCGAGCCCGGAACGCGAGCGAGGAAGCGCTCCTTGAGATCGAACGGCAGCGCCTCGCCGCTCGCGAACACCTGGCGCACGCTGCGGCACGACTCCGCCAGACCGTCCTGCTCCAGGAACACCTGGAGCATCGAGGGCACGAAGTGGAGCGTCG
>JANOCF010001229.1:0-3669 GCA_031412055.1 Holophagales bacterium
AGCACCACGCCCAGCGCCCAGAGGTCGGCGGAGGTGCCCGTGCGCTGGCCCTGGAGCTGCTCAGGCGCCATGTAGGCGGCCGTCCCCACCGCCATCCCTTCCTCGGTGAGAGTCTGGGCGTCGAGCCGGCGGGCGAGGCCGAAGTCGAGAAGCTTCACGCGTCCGTCCGGCAGCACCATGATGTTTTCCGGCTTGAGGTCCCGGTGGACGATGCCGGCGGCGTGGGCGGCGGCGAGAGCCGAGGCGAGCTGGCCGGCGATGGAAGCCGCCGTGGCCACGGACAGGCGCCGGTCCGGCTGGCCGTCCAGGAGCTGGGCCAGGGTCGTGCCCTTGTAGAAGGCCATGGCCAGAAAACGCACGCCTTCGTGCTCGCCGACCTCGTAGACGGTGCCGATGTTCGGGTGGTCGAGGGCGGCGGCGGCCTGGGCCTCGCGGCGGAAGCGGACCTCGTCCGCGGGGCGCACGGCGCGCCCGTGATGGAGGAACTTGATCGCCACCTCGCGGCCCAGCTCGACATCCATGGCGAGGTAGACGACTCCCATGCCGCCTCGGCCCAGCGGCCGGAGCAACCGGTAGTGGGAGATCTGCCGGCTGGCGAAGGGCTCCTCGGCTGAGCGCGAGAGACCGGCCGGGGCCGCTCCCGCCGTCAGGCCATCGAGCCACGTAGCGCCGGCGGAGATGGGAAGCTCGGCGCCGCAGGCCAGACAATGGCTGTCGAACTCCGAGTTGGCCCTGCCGCACGAGGAGCAGAGGAGCTCCTCCATCAGGCCTCTTCCGGCAGGCCGGCCAGGAGTCCAAGGGCCGAACGGTGGCGGGCCAGCAGCTTTTGCAGGTAGGTCCGGTGGAGCCCCGCCTCGCGAGCGGCCCGCGAGACATTGCCGTCGCAGCGCCGCATCAATTCGATGAGAAAGCGCTGCTCGACCGCGGCCACGCTCGCCTCCCGCGATTCATTCAACACCTCGCTCGTGAGCTCGGAGAAGGCCGGCTCTGCCGCGGGATCGCCTGCTACGCCTGCCATCTCGGGCGGCAGCAGATCCAGGTCGAGATCCGGTCCGCGCGCCAGCAGGCAGGCCCGCTCGACGGCGTGGGCCAGCTCGCGGATGTTGCCCGGATATGGGTAGGCCTGAAGAGCCCGCTCGGCCCGCGGAGTCCAGCGCGGCCTCTCGCCGAGGCGCCGCCAGGACCGGCGCAGAAAGTGGTCGGCGAGAAGAGGCACGTCCCCCCGGCGTTCCCGCAGAGGCGGCAGCGTCAGATCGAGCACCTTGAGGCGGAAGTACAGATCCTCGCGGAAGCGCCCTGTCTTCGACATCTGCCGCAGGTCGCGATGGGTGGCGGCGACGATCCTCACGTCCACCTTCTCCGTGCGGTCGGATCCCAATCGCTGGATCTCGCCGAACTGGAGGAAGCGCAGCAGCTTCGCCTGCGCCTCGATCGGGATCTCCCCCACTTCATCGAGGAACAGGGTGCCGCCGTGCGCCGAGGCGAGACGGCCCGGGCGGTCGCGCTTCGCGTCCGTGAACGCTCCGGCCACGTGACCGAAAAGCTCGGATTCGAGCAGGGTGCCGGGCAGCGCCGAGCAGTGGACCGTGACGAAGGGCCGTCCCCGGCGCGAGCTGTTGACGTGCAGCGCGCGTGCGATCAGCTCCTTGCCGGTACCGGTTTCGCCCAGCACGAGCACCGGGGCATCCGCGCCGGCCACCTGCGCGACGACCCGGAGCAGCTCGAGCATTCGGGGATCGCGGGTGACGATCCCCTCGAAATCGTACTGGGCGAACAGATCGCGCTCCAGGCTGCGATTGCGCCGCCGCAGCTCCTCGCGGTCGCTCGCCCGCTTGAGGAACAGTCCGGCGATCTCCGCAAGCTCGGTCAGAAGGGCGCGGTTCTCCGGGGTGAAGCTGTCGACGCGCTCGCGGTTTTCCAGGTAGACGACGCCGTAGACCTCGCCCGCATGGCGCAGCGGCGCCACCAGCACGCAGCAGCGGCCGATCACCAGTCCGCTCTCGCCAGCAGAGAACCGGGAATCTTCGATCAGGTTCGGCAGGTAAAGGAGTGTGCCGGTGGCGATCACCTCGCGGACGAGCGTGCGGCTGAACCGGCGCTCCAGGTCGCTGCGCCGGCCGCGCTCTTCGCCGACCTCGAATTTCTGCTGATAGGAGCCGTCTTCACGGACGACGACAAAGCCCGTCTCGGCGCCGCACTGCTCGACGAGACGCCGCAGGAGGACCTCGGGGGCCCGTTCCGCATCGTCCTCGGCCAGCAGGAGCTTCGAGATCTCATACAGATCTTCGTATAGCACTCCGCCTGCCTCCAATCGGTGACATCTGCCTCTGGGGACAGGCAGAGCTTAACCGCTTTCTGCGCCGAAGTCTTTAGCAGTGGGGAATATGGGCTCCCAGAGCAGTCGGGCACAGGAGAACAGAGGAAGCATCGACCTTGATCTCGTCTGTGCAACCGCCAGCAGGGCGAGAAGGCCGGGAGCCGATCTCAATCAGGGAGCTGCCTATGCCGAGTGGCAGTCATTGAGTCGGAGAATGCGTAAAACCCTTTATAAACAACAGTTTTGGCCGCCGAGCTTTCCTGGCAAGAAGGTTGCTCTGTAGGAGTGATGTCAGCAACAAAGATCGGGTGACCGACAAACCGACGGTCATTTTGAAGAAGTTGTCCGACAAACGACCGGGCGCCTCGGACGCCCAAAGGAGCATGCCATGTCGATCGATGTCACCGTACCGGCTTCATTTTCGCAGGGAACCCAGAATGTCCAGGATCAGAATGGTGCCAGTTCCGCCTTGAGCCTGGGAACCAACGCGGCTATAATCACAGGGCAAGATGTCGTTAACGGTGCTCTGCCTCTAGTAATCCAGGGACTGCCCGTCGGGACTGGCCAACAGACATGGGGGCGTCTCCTGCGCCTCAAGGGAACGGGGTCGAACCAGTTCTTTGATCTCGGGATCGACAGCAATGGCAACCTGTTCCTCAATGGCCCGGGCTCGACAGCCACCAATCATCTCCTGACCATCTCACTCACCGGCGTCATCACCATCTCCTGAGCCAGCTCCGCACACAGTGGGCAGCCACATCCCTTCGCAGCAGGGCTCGTGGCTGCCCACGTGTGGCGGAATTAACGCGTTTCCAAATAGGTGCCGAATAAGTCCTGGTGAGCTCAGAGAGCGAGTCGGCCCTCAGCCGTGAACCGCCGGAGAGATTCCAAGTCCTCGGGCAATATCGGCCTCGAACTCCCGCCAGCCTTGAAAGCGGACCGCGAGCGCCTGCTCGTCGGTCTCGCGGCTGGCGAGATGGTAGAAAAGCTCCCAGTGGCGGCGCTCCGCGGGACCCAGATCGGCGAGAAGGTGGGCGACCTCCGGGTCGTCCACCACCTCCAGGAGACGGGTGAACCTCTCGCAGCTCCGCGCCTCGATCATGGCGCCGAACAACAGACGGTCGACCTTGGTCCAGGGCTCGCGGCCGGGAACGATCCGCGCCCGCAGGCTCTGCGCCCAGGGGTTCTTCCGCCGTCCGCCGAGCGGCCAGCCCCGCTTTCTCAGGATCGCCACCACCCGCCGGAAATGCTGCACCTCCTCGGCGGCAAGCGCCGCGGCGCGTTCGACGAGCTCGGCATCGTCCGGATAGTAGCCGGCGAGGGACAGAGCATACATCGCGACCTGTTGCTCG
>JANOCF010001230.1:0-3540 GCA_031412055.1 Holophagales bacterium
CCGGACGTCCTCAGGAAGGGCAGCTCCTGGACCGGCGGCGCATCCCCAAGACGCTCCCGCCACCAGGCGAGCTGCTCCTCCATCTCCCCGCCCTCCAGCCACTCCCGCTGCCATACCGCGAAGTCCGCGTACTGGATCGGCAGGTCCGGCAGCTCCGACGGGCCTCCACCGTACAGGGCCGAAAGCTCGCGGGCGAACACGGCCAGCGACCGTCCGTCCGCCACGATGTGATGGAAGCCGGCCAGGAGGGCATGGTCGTCCGCGGCCCGGCGGACCAGGAGCGGGCGCAAGAGCGGTCCCCGCTCGAGATCGAAGGGCCGGACGGCTTCGGCGGCGAGCACCCGCCCGGCCTCTTCCTCCGCGCGCGGACCGGGGAGAGCCGAAAGATCGGCCAGGGGGAGCGGACGACAGCGGTGGGGCGAGACCACCTGGACCGGCCCGGTGTCCTCCGTCTCCTCCACCTCGAACGTGGTGCGCAGGATCTCGTGCCGGGCCACGATCCCGTTCAGAGCGCGGCTTACGGCCGCCAGATCGAGCGGGCCGCGCAGCCGCCAGGCCACGGGGAGGTTGTAGAGCGCGCTCCCCGGCTCCATCCGGTCCACGAACCAGAGCCGGCGCTGGGCGTAGGAGACCGGGAGGACAAAGACCTCCTCCTCCTCGATCAAGCCGAGCTCCCTTCCGTGGGGCGGACCCGGCGGTGGGCGGCACGGGAGACCGCCGAGATCTTGGGTGCCGCCTTCGTGCTGCCCGCGTCCCGGACCAGCCCGGCCAGGCCCGCCACGGTCGGGGCCTGGAACAGGCTGCGCAGCGGCAGGTCCACCTGCAGCTCCCGCCGCGCCCGGGCCATGAGCTGAACCGCGAGCAGCGAGTGCCCGCCCAGGCGGAAGAAGTCGTCGTGCACCCCCACCCGCTCGACCCCCAGCAGCTCGGCCCAGATCCCGGCGAGGCGCTCCTCCTCGGGCGTTTCCGGCGCCGCGTAGGGGGTCCCCGAATCGCGATCAGCCTCTGGAGCAGGCAGCGCCCGGCGGTCCACCTTGCCGTTGCCGGTCAGCGGCAGCGCCGGCAGGGTCACGAACGCTGACGGGACCATGTAATCGGGCAGGAGAGTGGCCAGCCGCTCGCGCAGGTCGGGGACGGGACCATCCGCGACCAGGTAGGCCACGAGCCGCCGGTCTCCCGGCGTGTCCTCCCGGGCAAGCACTACGGCCTCGCGCACCCCAGGATGAGAGGCGAGCGCGGTCTCGATCTCCCCCAGCTCGATACGGAAGCCGCGGATCTTGACCTGGTGGTCGATCCGTCCCAGGTACTCCAGGTCGCCGTCGGGCAGGTAGCGCGCGAGGTCGCCCGAGCGGTAGAGCCGTCCACCGGGCGGACCGAAGGGATCCGGCCCTAAGCGTTCAGCCGTCAACGCCGGCCGCCCGAGATAGCCCGAGGCCAGCCCGGCGCCGCCGACGTGGATCTCGCCCGGCACCCCCACCGGCTGCGGGCGGAGATCCGCGTCCAGCACCCTCAGCGACAGGTCGGGGATGGCCCGGCCGACGACGCTGCCGCGAGCCTCGGCCACGTCGGCCCGGGAGAGCGGCCGGTACGTGACATGGACGGTGGTCTCGGTGATGCCGTACATGTTGACCAGCCGCGGCCGGTCGTCGGCATGCCTCTCGTACCAGGGCGCGAGACTCGCCAGCTCCAGGGCCTCCCCGCCGAAGATCACGTACCGCAGGGCAAGCTCGGGCGCGGCAGGCAGAGCCGCCTCCGACCAGATGAGCTGGCGGAAGGCCGACGGGGTCTGATTGAGCACCGTCACCCGCTCGCGGCACAGCAGCTCATGGAAGGCCTCGGGCGAGCGGCTCACCCAGTAGGGCACCACCACCAGCCGGCCGCCATGGAGCAGCGCCCCCCACAGCTCCCAGACCGAGAAGTCGAAGGCGTACGAGTGGAAGAGGGTCCAGACGTCGTCCTGCCCAAAGCCGAACCAGGCGTCGGTCGAGGCCATCAGGCGGACGACGTTGGCGTGGGTCACGACCACGCCCTTGGGCCGGCCGGTCGAGCCGGAGGTGTAGATGACATAGGCCGGGAAGTCCGGTGTCACCTTCGCGTCGAAGGGCTCCGGGCT
The DNA here is from genome assembly GCA_031412055.1 of Holophagales bacterium. GTDB lineage: Bacteria > Acidobacteriota > Thermoanaerobaculia > Multivoradales > UBA5704 > DATMER01. Next base: position 2,114 of record JANOCF010001230.1, read on the forward strand.
CTGCCGGCCGATCTCCTCCCGCTCGGCGTCCAACCGCACCACCCTGGCCGAGGTCGAGGGCAGGGCTACCCCGGCCTCCTCGTGGGTGAGCAGCACGGCCACCCCGCTGTCCTCCAGGGTGAAGGCCAGGCGCTCCGCGGGATGGGCGGGGTCGAGCGGCAGGTAGGCGCCGCCCGCCTTGAGTACGCCGAGGATCGCCACCACCAGGTCGAGCGACCGCTCCAGGCAGAGGCCGACGAGGTCGCCCGGACGCACGCCGAGCCCGGCCAGGAAGCGGGCGAGACGGTTGGACGCCTCGTCCAGCTCGCGCCACGTGCGGCTGCCGCCCTCGAAGACCAGGGCAACGGCACCGGGGCTCCGCTGCGCCCGGGCAGCGAAGAGGCCGTGCAGGCAACCCTCCACCGGGAAGACCGCGGAGCCGTCGTTCCAGCCGAGGAGCTGAACGCTTTCCTCGGCGGTGAGCAGCGGCAGGTCCGAGAGCCGCCGGGCCGGGTCATCCTGGGCGGCGGCGAGCAGGGTGGCGAAATGCCCGGCCATGCGCGCGGCCGTGGCAGGGTCGAAGAGGTCGCGGTCGTAGCGCCAGAGGACTCGCAGCCCCTCCTCCGGCCTCCCCTCGGTCACGCCCAGCTCCAGGTCGAACCGCGACTCGGCGCGGTCCACGGGCAGCGCCTCCGGCGCGATCCCCGGCAGGTCCAGCGCCTCGGCGGCGCGGCTCTGGGTCGAAAGGACCACCTGGAAGAAGGGGGTATGGCCCAGGCTGCGCTCGGGCGCCAGCTCGGCCACGAGCCTCTCGAAGGGGAGGTCCTGGTGCGCGTGGGCGGTGAGCGTGGCCCGGCGCGCCCGGTCGATCAGCACGGCGAGCCCGGGATCGCCGTCCCAGCGCAGGCGCAGGACGAGGTTGTTGACGAAGAAGCCGATCAGCCCCTCGGTCTCGCTGCGGTTGCGCCCGGCCACTGGCGAGCCGAGGACCACGTCCCGCCTTCCGGTATAGCGCGAGCAGAGCGCGCCCAGGCCGGCGAGCAGGGTCATGAACAGGGTCGCTCCCGAGCGTCGGGCCAGGTCGCGCAGCCCGCCGGCAAGCTCAGGCGGCAGATCGATCTCCACCTGGCCGCCGCGCCACGACTGGACCGGCGGTCGCGGCCGGTCCGTAGGCAGCTCCAGCAGGGTCGGCGCGCCGGCCAGCTCCCGCTTCCAGTGCTCGACCAAGGCGGCCTCCCTGCCGCCGCTCAGCCGCTCCCGCTGCCAGGCCGCGAAGTCCGCGTACTGGATGGGCAGCCCGGGGAGCGCTTTCCCCTCAGGGTCGCGATAGAGCGCCGACAGCTCGCGGAAGAAAAGACCCATGGACCAGCCGTCTGAAACGATGTGGTGCATGGCGATGACGAGGCGGTGGTCGTCCGGGGCCAGCCGCGCCACGGCCAGCCGCAGCA
>JANOCF010001231.1:0-5607 GCA_031412055.1 Holophagales bacterium
GCCTGGAGATGGACGCGGCTTTTCCCTACCTGCGCCCCAGCCTGCGGCCGGAAGCGAAGCCGCTGCGGCTCGCCAACCCGCTGTCAGACCGCTACGCCTTGATGCGGCGGTCGCTGGTGCCCAACCTGGTGGAGACGGCGCGCTTCAACCAGCGCCGTGGAGCTTCCGCGGTGCGGATGTTCGAGATCGGCGTGGTGTACTACGAAAGCCCCGCCGAGGTGACCGAGGTTCCGGACCAGCCGGATCACATCGCCCTGGTCTGCGGCGGGCGCGTGGGCTCACCCTGGAACCGCGAGGCCGAGATCGACTTCTTCGACCTCAAGGGCGTGGTGGAGAGCGCGGCCGAGGCCGTCGGGGTGCGCCTCGACTTCCGTCCGGCCGCTCTGCCAGGACTGCTGGAGGGGAGCGCGGCCGAGCTGTTCCGGGCCGGTGTCGAATTGCCCATCGGCTACCTGGGCCGTGTCGCCGACGAGGAAGGCTATCCGCTCTACGTGGCCGAGATCGATCTCCCCGCGCTCCAGGGCGGAGACCTGAGCCTTCTGGTGGAAGCCCCCTCGCGCTTCCCGGGCATCGACGCCGACCTCACGCTGACCCACTCCCTGGACATCCCATGGAGTGAGATCGAGTCCGCGATCTCCGAGCTGCGGCCGGCCGACCTGGTCTCCTGGGACATGACGGTCCGCTACCGTGGGGAAGGGGTGCCGGAAGGGGCCGTGAACACGACCGTCCACTTCCTCTACAACTCGCCCGAGAGCTCGCTGACGCAGGAGGAGGTCAACGAGCGGCAGCTCGCCTTGACCGCCGAGCTGCAACGGCGTTTCGGCTGGAAAGGATAGGAAGCCTTGTCGATCGAGTGGCTTGAGCAGTTGGAGACCCGGGTCCGCGAGGCCACGGAGCGCCTGCGGGAGATCCGGGAGGAGAACCAGGGCCTGCAGGAGCGCGTCGACGAGTTGGAGACCCGGCTCGCGGCCATGACGTCTGAGCCCGCCGACGGGGCCGGCGAGCTGACCGAGGCCCGGCACCAGAACGAGGCTCTCCGCCGGCAGGTCGCGGACCTGGAGCTCAAAGTCGCGCGCGCCGAAGAGGCCGTCGCCGTCCGCGAGGAGTGGCAGCGCGAGCGCGAGGAGATCCGCAGCCGTGTCGAGCGGCTGACGCAGCACCTCGAGGGGTTGATCGAGGCCTGAGCTACCGGTCGGCCCCGCGATTGGCCCCGCGATCGGACCCGCGATCGGCCCCGACAACCTCGCCGATCCCCTTCACTCCCTCCCGGTCCATTCGCTCGACCAGCTCCCGGTTGATCCGGCGGGGGAGCGACGGTCCTTCGTAGATCAATCCCGTGTAGATCTGGACCAGCGATGCCCCGGCGCGCAGGCGCCGCCAGGCCTCTTCCCCCGAATCGATCCCTCCGACGCTGATCAGCACGGTCCGGCCGAAGAGCCGGCGGGCCACCGCCTCGAAAAGCCGGAAGCTCTTCTCGCGCAGCACCCGCCCGGAGAGCCCGCCGAAATCCCTGGCGCCCGGCAGCAGGGCGTAGTCGATCGTCGTGTTCGTGGCGATGATCCCGGCCGCTCCGGCGTCCACGGCGGCCTCGCAGAGGTCGACGGCGAGGCGGGGATCCAGGTCCGGAGCGATCTTGACCAGCACCGGCTTGGGCGTGATCGCGGCAGCCCTTTCGAGCACGGAGCGCACGAAGGTCTCGTTCTGGAGGTCCCGGAGCCCCGGCGTGTTCGGGGACGAGAGGTTCACCACCAGGTAGTCGGCCAGGTGGGCGAGGCCGCGGATCAGGGCCTCGTAGTCGTCCAGCGCCCGCTCGGACGGGGTCGCCTTGTTCTTGCCGATATTGACGCCCAGCGGGATTCCCGATGGATAGACCGTTTCGAGATGGCGGCGCATCGCCTCCATCCCGCCGTTGTTGAACCCCATCGCGTTCTGGAGGCTCGCGGCTTCCGGGAAGCGGAACAGCCGCGGCCTGGGGTTGCCCGCCTGGGCCAGGGGAGTGACCGTGCCGACCTCCAGGAAGCCGAAGCCGAGGGCGGCCATGCCGGGCACGGCGACCGCGTCCTTGTCGAGCCCGGCGGCGAGCCCCACCGGGTTGGGGAAGGGATGTCCGAGAAGTGTCTGCCGGAGGCGCGGGTCGTCGATCCGGTTGCGCCGGGCCAGGGAGCTCCGCAGGGGAGGCAGCGACTGGACGGTGCGCAGAGCGGCCATGCCGGCAGCGTGCCCGGCTTCGGGATCGAGCCGGAACAGGAGTCGCCGGAGCAGGGGGTAGACAGGCATGGGCCGGGGGATTGTACATGGATGACTGTGTTATAGTGCTCTCAGCCAAACCGCTGGCAGAACGTAACTTGCTGCCCGGGTGGCCCTTAGGGACGACGGGACACGAGCGCTATGCCTTCAGCCAACACCTCAGCCAGTACTGTGGCCAATACTGAGGTTGAGATCTTTGGATCCCTGTACCAGGTCCGTGGTAGTGAAGACACGGCCTACCTCCAGAATCTGGCTGGCCTCGTGGACCGCAGGATGCGGGAGGTCGCGCAGCACGTGAAGGGCGACACGACTCGAATCGCGGTTCTGGTAGCACTCAATCTAGCAGACGAGCTGTTCCGGGCGCAGAAAGAGCAGGAAGGGGAACGGGTCGAGATCCGGGAGAAAGTGGCGGAGCTTGCCGAGGAATTAAGCCAGGCCCTCAGCGGTTGAACCGAAAGCCGGCTTCGCCAGCGAGATAATGATGAAGAAAAAGTTCGCATCCCCTGTACGGTTCGTGACGGGTTTCACGCTTGTAGAACCAACATTTATACCTCGGGAGTCTTTTACCCGCGTGGCCTGTGCCAGCCCCGCTAGTACGGGGACGCTGACGGCTCGCGGAGCGGACACCCACCTGGTGCGTTTCAGGTTCTAAACGCTCGGCCCCAACGGGCCGTGCGGGGGATGCCTTTATCATCGTCCTCCCTCTCTCCCTGAGAGGGATCCTCCTGACTTCGACCGGTCCCCCTTCCCTCCCCGGGAACAGGGGGTATAACCGGTGAACACCGAAACGATCCTGGTCGTGGCGGCCGCGATCCTTCTGATCGCGGCAGTGGCGTTTTTTTCGATCAAGGGGGCTCGCAAGACGGCCCACCAGATCCTGGAAGACGCCCGCAGCCAGGCCACCAAGATGACCGACGAGGCCACGCGCCAGGGCGAGACCCGCATGCGCGAGGCCGAGTTTGCCGCCAAGGAGAAGCTTCTCCAGGCCCGTACCGAGTTCGAGTCCGCGTCGCGCAAGCGGCGGACCGAGCTGGAGGCCCTGGAGCGGCGGCTCACCCAGAAGGAAGACAACCTCGACAAGCGGACGGACGAGCTCGCCCGGCGGGAGAAGGAGCTCAACCAGCAGGACCGTACCCTGTCCGGACGCGAGAAGGCCCTGGAGAAGAAGGAAGGCGAGCTCGACCGCATGGTCGACGAGGAGCGGGTACGCCTGGAGCACATCGCCGGTCTCACCGGCCAGCAGGCCCGCGACGAGCTGGTGAAGATGATGGAGGACGACGCCCGCATCGAGGCCGCCCACATCGTCAAGCGCATCGAGGACGAGGCCCGCGAGCAGGCCAACAAGCAGGCGCAGCGCATCATCGGCATGGCCATCCAGCGCTCCGCGTCGGATTACGTCTCCGAGACAACCGTCTCCGTGGTCATGCTCCCCAACGATGAGATGAAGGGACGCATCATCGGCCGTGAAGGGCGCAACATCCGCGCCCTGGAGACGGCCACGGGCGTCGACCTGATCGTCGACGACACGCCCGAGGCTGTCATCCTCTCCGGCTTCGATCCGTTCCGCCGCGAGGTCGCCCGCGTCGCCCTGGAGCGGCTGATCACGGACGGCCGCATCCATCCCGCGCGCATCGAGGAGATCGTGGAGAAGGTCAAAGCCGAGTTCGAGCAGAAGATCCTCCAGGAGGGCGAAGCCGCCCTGCTGGAACTGGGCATCCCGGGCATGCACCCGGAGCTGGTCAAGCTGCTCGGCCGGCTGCGCTACCGTACCTCGTACGGCCAGAACGTCCTCCAGCACAGCAAGGAGGTCGCCTTTCTGGCCGGCACCATGGCCGCCGAGCTCAAGGCGAACGTCCAGGTGGCCCGCCGCGCCGGCCTCGTGCACGACATCGGCAAGGCCATCGACCGGGAGATGGACGGCACCCATCTCCAGATCGGCATCGACCTGCTCCGCAAGTATGGCGAGACCGAGGACGTCGTCCACGGCATGGCCTGCCATCACGGCGACTACGACCCGCAGACGGTCGAGGCGGTGCTGGTGACCGCGGCCGACGCCCTGTCCGCGGCCCGTCCCGGTGCCCGGCGCGAGGTGCTGGAGACCTACGTCAAGCGGCTGGAGAAGCTGGAGGAGATCGCCTCCGGATTCAAGGGGGTGCAGAAGACGTTCGCCATCCAGGCCGGCCGCGAGATCCGGATCATCGTGGACAGCGGCAAGATCAGCGACGAGCAGGCGCTCTGGCTGTCCAAGGACATCGCCCGGAAAGTCGAAGCGGAGCTCACCTATCCTGGTCAGATCAAAGTCACGGTCATTCGCGAGACCCGGTCGGTGGAGTTCGCCCGCTAGCCATGAAGCTGCTTTTCGTCGGCGACGTCTTCGGCAAGCCGGGACGCAGGGCCCTCCACAACCTGCTCCCGCGGCTGATCGACCAGCACCGGGCGGACTTCGTGGTGGTCAACATCGAGAACTCGGCGGGCGGCTTCGGGGTCACCCCGGACATCCTGCGGGAGCTCGAGCCGCTGCAGATCCACTGCTACAGCAGCGGGAACCACATCTGGGACAAGAAGGAGGGGGTCGAGCTCCTGGACCGGATGCCGAACCTGCTGCGGCCCGCCAACTATCCCGAGGGAAACCCGGGCAAGGGGCTGTTTGTGGGCGAGACCGCGTCCGGCATCCCGGTGGCGGTGCTCAACCTCGAAGGGCGGGTCTTCATGAGCAGCCTCGACTGTCCGTTCCGGACGGCCGACCGCCTGCTCAAGTCGCTCGACCCCAAGGTCAAGGTGGTGCTGGTGGACTTCCACGCCGAGGCCACCAGCGAGAAGCAGGCCCTGGGCTTCTACCTGGACGGGCGTGTGAGCGTCGTCCTGGGAACTCACACGCACGTGCCCACCGCAGACGAGCGTATCCTTCCCCAGGGCACCGCGTTCCAGACCGACGCGGGCATGACCGGCCCCTATGAGTCGATCATCGGGGTGCGCATCGACAAGATCATCCAGCGTTTTCTCCAGCAGACCCACACCTCGTTTGAGGTGGCCAAGCGCGACGTTCGCCTGGCCGGCGCGGTCATCGACGTGGACGAGGCGACCGGCAAGGCCCGGTCGATCGAGCGCCTGATGGGTCGCGACGAGACGGTGTAGTCATTCCGGTGCCGGGCGGCCGAGCAGGATGTATCCCTCCAGAATGTCCTGATCCGAAGCCACCGGCACGAGCGGCAGAGGCTCGCCGAGCCGCTGCCGCTCGTGCCGGTCGCTTCGGATCAGGATGTGCGAGAGGGGTACATCCTGCTCAGCCGCCCGGCACCGGAATGACTACACCGTCTCGTCGCGGACCATCAGGCGCTCGATCGACCGGGCCTTGCCGGT
>JANOCF010001232.1:0-1781 GCA_031412055.1 Holophagales bacterium
CGATCTCGACATCCTGGTGAGCTTTGAGGACACCCCCGGTCTCATTACGTTCCTTGCGCTTGAGAATCATCTTGCCGACGTGCTGGGAGTTAAGGTGGATCTGGTCATGGAGGACGCCCTGAAGCCGCACATCGGTGAAAGGATCTTGAGCGAGGTCGTACCTGTATGAAGGAGGGCCGCTCTCATCGCGACTACCTGGCCGACATGCTCGACGCGATGGGCAAGGCCAGACAATTCGTGGAAGGAATGGATTACGGGCAGTTCTCGAAGGATGACAAGACCGCCTACGCGGTCATCCGCGCGCTTGAGATCGTAGGAGAAGCGGCCAAGAAGATTCCAGCGGAACAGAAGGCACGACGACCGGATCTCCCTTGGCGCGAGATCGCAGGCATGAGAGACAAGCTCATCCACGACTACTTCGGAGTAAACCTCGCCGTCCTTTGGAAGACCGTGACTGAGGATCTTTCCTCTCTGGAAAGCGGCGTTCGGCATCTCCTCGATCATGAAGATTGAACCGTCCCTCAACCCCGACTCCCTCCGCGGAGCCATCGACCGGCTCCGGGGCGGCAACCTCGACTTCTCCCGACGTTATCCCGGCGACTCGGGACGGCGCCAGCCGGTCCATACGGTCTATGGTGGGGCGCACCTGTTCAAGGCCGACACCGCTTCACGTCTCGGCGCGCTCGCCCGGCGGGCGCTGGAGGAGTACGCGCCGGAACCCGCGGACCTCGCAGGAGCGGCCGGCCTGTCGGAGGCGCTCGCGCAGAGGGTTCATGAACGTGTCGCCGAGAAGCTGAAGAGGGAGCCGGTCGAGGACTTCCGCGCTGACTTCGAGGATGGCTATGGCAACCGCCCGGACACGGAGGAAGACGGCCACGCCGAGGCTGCCGCCCGCGAGATGGCCTCAGGGTTGGCCGCCGGCAGCCTGCCCCCTTTCATAGGCATCCGGATCAAGCCGTTCACCGAGGAGCTGCGGGAGCGCTCCTTTCGCACCCTCGACCTGTTCCTGACCACGCTTACCCGCGAGTCCGGGGGCCGGCTGCCGGATAACTTTGTCGTCACCCTCCCGAAGGTGACGATCCCGGAGCAGGTCGCGGCGCTCGCCGACGTGTTTGACGTCCTGGAGCCGGCCCTGGGTCTGCCTGCGGGCTCGCTCCGCCTGGAGATCATGGTCGAGACCCCGCAGTCGATCCTCGACGCGCAGGGTCAATGCCCCCTGCCTCGCCTTGAGGAGGCGGCTCGCGGTCGATGCGTCGCCGCGCACTTCGGCACGTACGACTACACGGCCTCGTGCAACGTGACGGCGGCCCATCAGAGCATGACGCACCCTGTCTGCGACTTCGCCAAGCACATGATGCGGGTGGCCTTCGCCGGCACGGGTGTCTGGATCTCGGACGGAGCCACCAACATTCTCCCCGTGCCGCCACACCGGTCGGGCTCACTCACGGCCGAGCAGATGGAGGAGAACCGGGCAGTCGTGCATCAGGCATGGAGTGTTCACGCCGGGCACGTCCGGCACTCCCTGGTCAATGCCTTCTACCAGGGTTGGGACCTTCACCCCGCCCAACTCGTGACGCGTTACGCCACGGTCTATGCCTTCTTCCTGGAAGGGCTGGACGCCGCTTCCGACCGCCTGCACAACTTCGTCCAGAAAGCCGCCCAGGCCACGCTGGTCGGAGACGTCTTCGATGACGCGGCTACCGGCCAGGGGCTCCTCAACTACTTCCTGCGCGCGGTCAACTGTGGCGCGATCTCCGAGGAGGAGGCGTTGGAGCGGTCAG
>JANOCF010001233.1:0-5163 GCA_031412055.1 Holophagales bacterium
GCGGCGGTACTCCTCGCGGATGCGGTCGGCTTCGTTCATGAGCCCTCACCCCCCGGCCCCCTCTCCCGCTCCTCCCGAGTCCCCCTCCCCGGGAGAGGGGGAGACTTGCTTCCCTCAGCACCAGGGACGGGCGGAGGCTCCCTCTCCCGCGAAGCGGGGGAGGGCAGGGGAGGGGGTTCTTTCAGACACTTCCGCAGGAAGGCATCCAGCCGCTCGGCGATGCGGGCTCGATCGTAGGTCGTCTCCGCGGACCGGCGGCCTGCCTCTCCGAGACGCATCCTCAACTCCGGGTCCGTCGCGAGGCGCTGCCAGGCCGCGCGGAAGCCTTCCAGATCCCCGGGGCGGACCGTCATCCCGCACTCCGCCCGCTCCACCCGGCGAGCGGCCTCCCCCTCTGCCACGAGGAGGAGCGGGCGGGCGGAGGCCATCGCTTCATAAATCTTGCTGGGCACCGCGCCCTGGAGGCGCAGGCCGAGGGTGGCGAGCGCCACGTCCGCCGCGGCAAGCAGGGCGGGGATGCGCTCGCGCGGCTGAGCCGGGACGAGACGGACACGGCCGATCCCCTCGCGGGCGATGCGGGCCTGGAGCGCTTCCCGGACCGGCCCCTCCCCGACCAGCACGCAGCGGCCCGGCACATCCGAGGGCAGGGACGCGGCCACGTCGAGGACCTGGTCCAGCCCCTGGGCGAGGCCCATCAGCCCGGCATAGAGGAAGACCGGACCGGGCTCGGGGCCGATCAGCTCGCGGGCCTCCTGGTCGGCTTGCGCCGGGCCGAAGCGGGCGGGGTCCACCCCGTTGGTGATGACCTCCACGGAAGTCCCAGGGGAGCGGGCGGCAACGGATTGGATGATCTCCTCGGACTGGCCGGTCACGCCCGCCGCGTTGCGGTACAGGGAGAGCTCGAGACGCTCAGCCATGCGGGTGGCAAGCCCGGGCTTCACGACGCCCATCTCGATGGCCGACTGGGGCCAGAGGTCGCTGATGTTCATCACATAGCGGCAGCGCCAGCGCCGGGCGAGACGCCGGGCCGCGAACCCGATGAAGAGCGGGGGCGACTCCACGAAGAGGACGTCCGGACGGGCGCAGAGGCGCGGGCCATGGAGGGCGGCCGAGCCCGCGAACGAGAAATAGCAGCCGAGCCGCCGGCCGAAGCCCTTCTGCGACGGGATCAGCGGCACCCGGACGGTGCGGATGCGTCCTACATTCTCGACGGCGGGGCGGCGGCGGTCGTAGCCTGGAAAAACCTGTCCGGCCGGGTAGTTCGGCAGGGCGGTCAGGGCTTCTACCTCCCAGCCGAGATCGATCAGGCGCTCTCCCAGCTCCGAGAGGCGGGCCTGGGGGGCTCCCATCTCGGGCGGGAAGTACTGGGTGAGGATGAGGACTCTCACGCGATGACCCTCGTCCGAGGCGTCTCGCCGAAAACTTTCGGCGGGACGGGGAAAGATTTCCGCTCCGGCCGAAAGGTTTCGGCTTGGCGCCGAAACCTTTCGCCGATCGCCGAAGGCTTTTCCCGAGCCGCCGAAACCTTTCCCCGGCCGCCGAAACCTTTCCCCGGCCCGCCGAAACCTTTCGCCGGTCGCCGAAGACTTTTCCCGAGCCGCCGAAAGCTTTCCCCGGCCGCCGAAACCTTTCGACCTGGCGCCGAAACCTTTCGGCGAGCCGCCGAATCTTTTCGGCAAGACGCCGAAACCTTTCGGCAGGCCGCCAAACCTTTCGGCAAGACGCCGAAAGTTTGGGCGCAGACGCCGAAAGTCTGAGTCGGCTCGCCGAAAGCGGTCGGCGGTTGCGTCATTGCTTCACCACCGCCTGGAACTTCCCCGCCTTCGTCCGAGCGATCGCCTCCACCCGCTCCACCTCCACCTCCACCCCCGCCCCCAAACGCTGGCGAACGCGCTCCACGATCTCCCGCGCCGTCCCCTCCCCATACCCCGCAGCCGGCACCACCCGGACCCGTATCCTGGCCGCGCCCTCCTGGACGATCTGCGCCTCCCGCACTCCAGGAAGGGCGGTGAACACGCCATGGAAGCGCAGCATCCGGCGACCGTCCGGCCCCTCGATCAGGTCCTCGATCCGGCCGACGATCTCGCGCAGCACCGGCATGGGGCCGTCGTCCATTACAGCCACATCTCCCAGCCGGTAGCGGATCAGGAGCTGTGACTTCCGAATGAAGCTCGTGGCGAGCACGTCCCCCGGCTCTCCGGCGGGTACCGGCCGGTCCCTGGGGTCCACCAGTTCCAGGGCTCCCGAGTCGGGGCTCACCCGCATCCGGCGATCCGGTCCCTCGCAGGCGAAGATGGCGTCCTCGACCTGGCCGTACTCCTGATAGGCCCGGCAGCCGAAGGCCCTCTCGATCCGCTCGCGCCCCTCCTCCGTCAGCTTCTCGCTGGTGGTGATGATCGCGCGCAGATCCGGCGGCGGGGCGATGCCCTGCTCCAGCATCAGGATGGCGAGCTGTTCGAACATGTGGGTGTAGCCCGTGGCCCAGACCACGCGATGGCGCACCAGCGGCGCCACGTAGGCGGCGGCATTGGCAGGCTTCAGGTGGAAGGCCGAGAGATAGACCTGCCGCTCCGCCAGGTTGAAGCGATGAAAGGGACCGGGGCTGTCCGGATCGGGGACCACGATCCGGCCGCTCACCGTGGCGCGGGGCTGGCTGTACGACACCCCAGCCGGACGGCAGGCGCGGGCCTCCCGCAGCGCCAGCGAGCGCCGGAAGTCGTCCTGGCTCCAGTAGGTCTGGACCGGCGTGCCCGAGGAGCCGCTGGTCGGGCAGACCGTCAGCCCGTCCCCCTTCCCGTCCAACAGGAAGGCACCGGGATCGGCCCGTACCGCCTCCTTCTCCAGGATGGGGAGGTGCGGCAGCTCTTCGAGCGTGAAGCGGGCGATGCGCCCTTCGTCGAGACCGAGCCCGGCCCAGGCACGGCGGTAGAACGGGACCCTCGCGACCGCCAGCGACAGGACCTCTCGCAGCGCGCGGGTCTGCCAGTCCCGCCACTGCTTCGGGGAGAAGCGCTCGCGCTCCAGGAAGCCGGCCAGCTCCCGGCTGTAGCTGCCGCCGAAGCGCCTGCGGTGCCAGACGACGCCGAACGCCGTCACCGCCGCGTGCTGAAGCGGCACCGGCAGCCGGGCGTAGAGAGTGTCGGTCCAACCCATGTCAGCGGTGCACCTGCTGAAAAACATCGTTCCAGCGATCCCTGACCGACTCCCAGGCGCAGGACTCGGCGAGACGGCGGCCCTCGGCCGAGAGGTGGCCGGCGAGGCCGGGCTCGTTCAGCAGCCGGCGCACGGCCCCGGCCATGGCGGGCGCGTCGCCGTCCGGCACCAGCAGGCCGGTCTCGCCGTCGCGCAGCAGGTGGGCGATCCCGCCTACCCGGGTTGCCACCACGGGCAACCCGTAGGCCGCGGCCTCGATCACGCTCACGGGCGTGTTGTCCACCCGGTTGGTGTTGAGGAAGATGTCGTGCCGGGGGAACTCCCGGGCCTTGCCCTCCGCGTTCAGGAAGCCGGCGAAGCGCACGGCCGTGCCCAGCCCCAGCCTCTCCACCAGCTCCTCCGTCGGCTTGAGGAGCCCGCGGTCCTGGCCCGCGAGGGTGAGCGTCGCCCCCGAGTGCGCGCGGTGCAGCTCGGCCAGCGTCTCCACGGCCAGAAAGGGGTTGTAGAGGTCGTGGAACGTGCGCATCCAGAGCAGGCGCGGCGCGGTATCCTCGACATGCGGGCGGTGCCGGTAGGCATAGCGCCCGATGTCCACCACGTTGGGCACCACCCGGACGTCGAAGCCCCAATTGCGAAAGAAGCCGGCCAGGAAGTCCGACGGCGCGACCCAGGCCGAGGCGCGCTCGAACACCCTGCGCACGCGGCGGGCATGGCGCGGAGACACCTCGGCGAACGCCGCCAGGTTCCCGCCATGGAGCCAGAGCACGACCGGGATGCCCAGTCGGCGGGCCATGGCGCTGGCCGCGTCCGCGAGCCGGAAGCCGGGACCGCTGAAGACCATGACCACCAGGAGGTCGATCCGGCCGCGCCAGCGCAGCGGGCTGGTGGCTACGTCGAGCAGCCGCAGCCAGCGGTTGGGGATGCGGGAGGAGGACAGGACCTCGTAGCCGTCGCGGGCGAGCAGGCCGGCCACGACCTCGCCCTGGCCCACCACCCAGCCGGGGTTGGACCCGAGCATCGGGCCGACGAAGCCGAGACGCGGGAGGCGCGCGGGCACGCCGGCTATCTCTCCCTGGAAGGCGGATCCCAGCGGATCATGGCCATTCCGAAGAGGACGGAGATGGCCGCGATCCGCATCGCCGAGTGGCTCATCTCGGCAAAGGTCCAAGCGGCGAGGGCGGCGGTCCAGCCCTTTTGCAGGGCTCCAGGGGCGGTCAGGTAGCCGCGGGCCGCGATGACGAGGAGCATCAGCAGCGCCATGCCGCCGAAGACCCCGTGCTCGGCCAGAAGCCGGGTGAACTCGGTATGAGCCGCGATCTCGTAGCCCAGGGGGTCCGCCCGGTAGTACTTGGCCATGCCCGGCCCCACGCCCAGCATCGGGTTCTCCCGGAAAAGGTGCAGCTCCTCCTCGGCAATCGACTGGCGCAGTCCCACGGAGGTGCTGGAGTAGCGCTCCTCCAGGGCTCCGCCGGTCCAGTCGTTGAGACGGGGAAAGATCACCGTCGAGCCGAGGACCGCGAACACCACGAGGACCGCGAGGAAGGTCGCTCGCACCTTCGGCTGCCCGATCAGGTGGACGCCGAGGATGCCGGTGCAGATCAGGGCGTTGATCACCCCTCCTCGGGAGAAGGTGAGGACGCCCTGGACCAGGATGCCCAGGGTCACACCCAGGAAGAGCCAGCGCGCCAGGGCCTTCTCGCTCTGGAGGGCGACGATCAGCGCCAGCAGGGCTCCCAGCCCGAGCACGGCGGAGACCTGGTTGGGACCGAAGCCGCCGCTGGTGACGAAGTTGGACTCGGCGTAGAAGGTGATCTGCCCGGCGGTCAGGGTGCTGTAGCTGCAGATCGCCGTGATCCCGACGATGGGCGAGAGCAGCGACAGCACAAGCCACTTGAGATCGATCGACCCCGCCCGGATGCTGGTGAAGAAGAGGATCGCCACCGGGTGGATCGCCATCGTCGCGCCGCGGATCTTGGGGGCGACGACGCTGCCCAAAATCTCGTTGCTGAC
>JANOCF010001234.1:0-2231 GCA_031412055.1 Holophagales bacterium
AGCGCCCTGGTCCGCTCCGACGACGGCGGACGCACCTGGCGGACCGTCAACGACGACCAGCGCACCGCCAGCCGGCCCTTCTACTATGCCGACATCCGGGTCGATCCCGTCTGGCCGAACCGCGTCTACAACATCGCCACCCGGCTGACGGTCTCCAACGACGGCGGCAAGACCTTCTCGACCCTGCCCGGCACCCGCTCCATTCACGGCGACTATCACGCCCTGTGGATCAACCCCGCCGACCCCGACCACCTGGTCACCGGCGAGGACGGCGGCCTCGCCATCAGCCGAGACCGCGGCGAGACCTGGCAGTTCGTGGCCAACCTCCCCCTGGCGCAGTACTACCACGTCAACGTGGACATGGACGTCCCGTACAACATCTACGGCGGCCTGCAGGACAACGGCTCCTGGCGCGGCCCCAGCTCGGTCCTGGAAGAGGGCGGAGCGATCCGCAACCACCAGTGGCAGCGGATCGGCGGCGGCGACGGCTTCGACGTCGTGCCGGATCCCGACGACACTCAGAGCGGCTACTCCATGTCCCAGGGCGGCTTCCTCACCCGCTTCGACCTCCGCGCCGGCGCGATGCGCGGCATCAAGCCGCCCGAAACCGATCCGGAAGATCCCGAAAAGGTCCACCGCTACAACTGGAACACCGGCATCGCGGTCGATCCGTTCAATCCGGCCACGGTCTACTACGGCAGCCAGTACGTCCACAAGTCGACCGACCGGGGGAACACCTGGACCGTCATCAGCCCCGACCTGACCACCGACAACCCCGAGTGGCAGAAGCGCGAGAGCGGCGGCCTCACGCCCGACGTGACCGGCGCCGAGAACTTCACGACCATCCTCGCCATCGACGCCAGCAAGGTGCAGTGGGGCGTGATCTGGGTCGGCTCCGACGACGGCCGGGTGCACGTCACCCGCGACGGCGGCAAGAGCTGGGAGAGCACCGAGAAGAACCTGCGCGGCGTGCCCGCCAACACCTGGGTGCCCCACGTGCGGGCCTCCAAGTTCGACGCCGCCTCCGCCTTCGTGGTGATGGACAACCACCGCCGCGACGACTGGACGCCGTACGTCTTCCGCACCGACGACTGGGGCAAGACCTGGAAGAGCGTCGCCACCAGGAACCTCCGCGGCTACGCGCTGGCGATCGATCAGGACCCGGTCGACAAGGACCTCCTCTTCCTCGGCACCGAGTTCGGCCTGTACGTCTCCAACGACGGCGGCGGGAGCTGGATGAAGTGGAAGCACGGCCTGCCGGAGACCGTGTCGGCCATGGACCTCGTCGTGCACCCGCGGGATCACGACCTGGTCGTGGCGACGCACGGCCGCTCCGTCTACGTCATCGACGACATCGCTCCGTTGCGCGAGATCTCGGCCGAAACGATGCGCGAGCCGCTCCACCTCTACCCGGCCTCGGCCGGCATGCTCGCCGGACAAGGCCTGGGCAGCGGCAACCTGCGTGGCGGCGCGGGCGAGTTCCGCGGCGAGAGCCGTCCCCGGGGCGTGCTGCTCACCTGGTCGCTCAACGTCCCCGGCCTGCCGCTCCCGGACGACAAGCAGGAGCGCGAGCGCAAGGAGAAGGAGCGTGCCGAGGCACGCAAGGCCCAGGCAGCCGCGGCCACCGAAGAGACCGAACCCGGGATGGGAAATCTCAAGGAGGATCCGCCGCGCAAGGAAGAGACCCAGAGCACGCCGGCTGAAGCGGCAGGAGAGGACGGCAAGGCGCCCAAGGTGAAGATCCAGATCGCCGACACCTCAGGCAAGGTGATCCGGACCTTTGAAGCGCCGGCCCGGCAGGGGCTCAACCGCGCCGCCTGGGACCTGGGACGCGACCCCTTCCGCACTCCGCCCACCGACAACCGCGGCAATCCGCGAGGGGAAGATGAGAGCGGTCCGGAGGTACCCCCCGGCACCTACGGTGTGACCGTCCGCTATGGCAAGCACGAGGCGAAGGGGACCGTGAAGGTGGTAGCCGCTCCCGGCATCGAGAGCACCGAGGCCGACTGGCAGGCCCGCGAGGCGGCCATCGTCCGGCTCGGCCAGATCCAGAACGCGGGCGTCGAAGCGATCGACCGGATCGGCGCTGCCCGCAAGGATGTGGACCTGGTACTCCAGAAGCTTCAGCCCAAGGACAAGAAGAAGTCCGAGGCTGCCGGAGATACTACCGCCCAGGAAGACCCGCACAAGGAGCTGAAGCAGGCGGCCCGCGACCTCCAGAAGAAGCTCAC
>JANOCF010001235.1:0-1953 GCA_031412055.1 Holophagales bacterium
TGTGATCGGTTGCAGCCGTCCCATGCGGAAGGCCGCCAGCGCCGCCAGCCCCTCGTGCACCTGCCGGCCTTCAAAGGGGAAGACGAACAGGTGGAACCCCTCGCGCGTCTTCGCCCGCTCGATCAGGATCTCTTCGCTTCCCGGGATCACCGACACCTCCGCCTGCAGCTCCAGGATGGGACGGACCGCCTCCATCTCCTCGCCCCGGTAGATCCCTCCGAGAGCCTCCTCCAGGCGCCCTCGGACGGCCGCGGTCAGCTCGCTCGACAGCGGCAGCCCCCCTCCGTACCAGCGCGGAATCAGCCCCTTGTTGCTGCGCGCCCGCCGCACCCAGACCCGCATCTCGCGCAGGCGCACGAACTCGACCGCGCGCCCGCCCAGGACGAACTTGTCGCCAGGACGCAGCCGCGCCGCGAAGCTCTCCTCGACGCTGCCGATCCTCTCGCCACCCGTGAACTGGACGGAGAGGGCCGCGTCGCTCACGATCGTGCCGATCGACATGCGGTGAAGCTGGGCGATCTGCCGGTCTTCCACGACGTAGCGCCCGTCGCGCTCGACCACGCGCCGATACTCCGGGTAGGCGCGCAGGGCAGGTCCGCCCCGCGTCACGAAGTCGAGCGTCCAGTCCCACTCCGCGTCCGACAGGCCGCGATAGGACCAGGTGGTCCGGACCTCCGCCAGCAGCGCTTCCGCGGTGAAGCCGCCGCCCAGCGCCGCCGTCACCAGGTGCTGGACCAGGACGTCGAGCGACCTCTCGATCGGCAGGCGCGCCTCGATGTGCCCGGCCTCGATGGCGTCGCGGGCGGCCGCAACCTCGATCAGCTCGAACGCGTTGGTGGGCACGCAGATCACGCGGCTCTCCGCTCCGGGCTGGTGCCCGCTCCTTCCCGTGCGCTGGAGCAGGCGCGCCGCGCCCTTGGGGCTGCCCACCTGGAGAACCGTATCGACCGGCGCGAAGTCCACGCCCAGGTCCAGGCTCGACGTGCAGACGACGCAGCGCAGTTTCCCGGCGCGCAGGCTGTTCTCGACCCACTCGCGCACCGCCTTGTCGAGCGAGCCGTGATGCAGCGCGATCTCGCCGCTCCAGTCCGGGCGTGCTTCGAGGATCGCCTGGTACCAGGCTTCGGTCTGCGATCGCGTGTTGGTGAAGACGAGCGACGTGCCGCCCGCTTCGATCTTTTCGAGGACCTGGGGCAGCAGCCTCAGCCCAAGATGCCCCGCCCAGGGAAAGCGGTCCATCGTGGCGGGGACGATGCTCTCGATGCGCAGCGCCTTCGGCACCTCTCCCCGGACGAGGCGTCCCTTCCCATTCACGCCGACGAGCGCGCGTAGCGCGATCTCCAGGTTGCCCAGGGTCGCGGACAGCCCCCACGTGCGCAGGGCCGGCTGCATGGCGCGCAGCCGCGCCAGCGCCAGCTCGGTCTGGACTCCGCGCTTGGTCCCCATCAGCTCGTGCCATTCGTCGACGATGACGAGGCGCAGGTCGTCGAACAGCTCGGGAGCGCCTTCGCGGGAGAGGAGCAGCGACAGGCTCTCCGGCGTGGTGATGAGAGCGGTCGGCAGGCGCCGCCGTTGGCGTTCGCGAACCCGGGCCGACGTGTCGCTCGTGCGGGTCTCCAGGGTCCACGGCAGGCCGAGATCGGTCAGCGGCGCGCTCAGAGCCTGCTCGGTGTCGGCGGCGAGGGCGCGCAGCGGCGTGAGCCAGAGGACGCGCAGAGGAAGGCCGGTCTTCGTCTTCCTGCGCGGTTCACCTTCCGACCCCTCGGAGAGCGACTCCGCCAGCGCGCCCATCCAGGCGGCGAGAGTCTTTCCCGTTCCGGTCGCGGCGTGGATCAGTCCACTCTCGCCGGAGAGATACGCCTGCCACACCTCGCGCTGGAACTCGAACGGAGTCCAGCCGCGGCCGGCGAACCAGCCGAGCACGGGATCGAGCGGGGTGGTCATTTGGTGACC
>JANOCF010001236.1:0-3497 GCA_031412055.1 Holophagales bacterium
GCGCTCGGTGTGGAGGGCCAGCCAGTCGTTGGCAGTGGCGTAGTCGGCCTCGCCTTCAAGACCGGCCCGGCCGATGATCGAGCCGAAGGAGACCAGGAGCCGCAGCCGGTCCGGGTCGCTGGCCGTGAGTGCCGAGAGGATGTTGGCGAGGCCCCGCACCTTGGGCGCGAGGGTGCGCCGGAAGCCCGGCTCGTCCAGGGCCGCGAGCGGGCGGGGGGTGTTCGTCCCCGCGCCATGGAGGACGGCGGTGACCGGACCCAGCTCTGTCTCGACCGTCTGAACCGCCGCGCGCACCGCTTCGGCGTCGGTCACGTCCGTAGGGATGTAGAGGGCGGTGACCCCGGCGGCCGACATCCGCTCCAGGTTGGCCGACAGCTCGGCGTCCGCTTCAGGGCGGGAGCGGCCCAGCAGGGCGAGCCGCGCTCCGGATGTCCGGGCGAGGTCGAGCGCGCACTCGGCCGCGATCCCCTTGCCTCCGCCGGTGACGAGAAGGACGTCCTCGGGACCGAGGGGCAGCTCTCCGGGCTCTCCGTCAGGGAGATGACGCAGCACGGGGACGGTCCGCCGGCCGGAGGCGTCGTACCGGCACTCGCCGTAGCCATCCTCCGCCGCGCTCGCCTCGGCCGCGACCCAGGCGCCGGCTTCCGGATGATCGAAGGGGACGTCCACGACTCGCGTGGCGACCCGGGGCATCTCCAGGTGGAGGGTGCGGGCGAAGCCGCCGCCTCCGCCCTCCTGCTGCGCCACGACGAAACGAGTTGCCCCGTCCAGGACGGCCCGGGCCGCTTCGAGGAAGAGAGCCGCGTCATCCTCGCCAGGGTTCGAGGGAAGGCAGAGGAGGACTCCGGACCCGGCGGGTTGCATGTCGGCGATACGGGAAAGGGGGTGTCCGGCCGGGGCCACGATCTTCCAGCTTCCCTCTTCCTGGGGAGCGCTGCGCCGCAGGTCCCTGGGGACCCACGCCACATGGAAGGCGCGAACCCAGGAGTCGACTCCGGCGGGAACGGCATCCGGCACCGTGACGACGCCGGCCAGCGCCTCCTGCTCCTGGAGCGCTTGGGCTACTTCGGCCACCGTGGCGCGGGAGTAGTCCGTGGGTGAAGAGGGAGGCTTCAGTCCGAGCCGCCGCGCGGCCTCGGCCACGAGCTGACCCACGGAGATGGAGTTCAGGTGCAGGTCGGAGAGCAGGCGGCTCTCGTCCTGGATCGCCGTCGGAGGAAGCTCCGCCCGCTCCGCCACAAGTTGCCGTACAACCTCGATGGGAAGGGCAGGAACACCCTCTCCTTTCAGTGGAAGGGCGGGGGCTTCCTCTCCCGCGAAGCGGGGAAGGGCAGGGGAGGGGGTTTTTACGCTGGCGCGCGGAAGAGAGGACACAGGCGCCGACTCGCACGGACTGGCGAGGAACTTCGGCAGCCGCTCGGGATCGAACGGCCGGGCGAACCGGCCCTCGAAGAGGACGGACGTTTCGATCGGCGCTCCCAGGGCGAAGGCGGCTCCCACGGCCTGCAGGAGCCCCACGAGAGAGGGACCCCCGGCATCCAGCGGGAGCACGGGAATGTCCAGCGAATCGGCCACCGACTCGGCGACCAGCTCGGAGAGGGCGCGGCCGGGCCCGACCTCGATCCAGAGATCGGCCAGGCCGCGGGCCGCTGCCAGGGCCTCGGTGAAACGGACCGGCGAGGTGACCTGCCGCACGAGGAGGTCTCGGAGGTCGTCGTCCGGGGAGAGCAGCGCGCCCGTTACCGTTGAGGCCACGGCGCGCGCGGGCCGCCGCAGCTCGATCCCCTTCAGGTGCCGGACCAGGGCAGGGACGGCCTCCGCCACCAGCGGGGAGTGGAAGGCATGGGAGACGCGGAGCCGGCGGACCTCGTAGCCCAGGCTGGCGGCGCGCTCGGCAACCGCGTCGACTGCGGAAGCCTCTCCGGAGATCACCGTCCTGCCCGGACTGTTGAGGGCGGCGACCACGGCTCCGGTGCCAGCGATCAGGGATTCCACGGCTTCGGGCGGAGCGTCGAGGCTCGCCATCGTGCCTGTGGGACCGGGCAGGTCCGCCATGGCCTTGCCGCGGGCCGCGGCGAGGCGGACCGCCGTCTCCTCTCCATAGACGCCGGCCCAGGCCAGGGCGGACAGCTCGCCCAGGCTGTGCCCGAGCGCTACCGTGGCCCGGAAGCCCAGACGCTCCAGCACCGCGAGCCCGACCAGGGAGTGAGTGACGATGGCCGGCTGCGCCACCGCCGTGTCCACCCCGTCGGCGTCCTTGGACAGATCTGCGATCTCGTAGAGGTCTGCGAGGCCCTCGAAGCGGTGGCGGAGAGCGCCGCCCGCGAGGTGCGAAGGGGCTCCCTGGCCAGGGAAGAGGAAGCCGATCCGCCGCGGCTGCGCTCCCGTGCCGAGGAAAAGCCCCTGGCGGGGCTCCATCCGCGCTTCGGTCCCTTCCTGAAGCCAGCCTAGCAGGCGCTCCAGCCTCTCGGCGAGCTCCTTCGGCGTGGCCGCGACGATCGCAGCTCTGACGTGACCGCCCCTCTCCATGCGTGCATGAAGGGCTGCGGCCAGGTCGGTCAGCTCGGAGCGGGAGATGCGTGGAGCGGCCGCCAGCAGCCGCTCCACCTGGGTGGTGAGGTCCGCCGCGTCGGTTGCCGCGAGCAGCAGCAGCTCGGCATCCTGGGCCGAGGCGAGAAGCTCGCGCTCGCGGGAGACCAGCGAGCGGCGGCGGGCCACCGCCGATCCCTCCAGGGCGACGTGCACGTTGATCCCGCCGAAGCCCATGGCGCTCGCTCCGGCGCGGAGCGGCCGGTCGGACGGCCAGACCTCCCCCTGGTCCAGGACCCGGAGGGGCGAGCCTTCCGCCATCAGCTCGGGATGGGGCTCGTCGCAGCCTGCGTTGGGCGGGAGGAGCTGGGCGCCCAGGGCCATGGTGGCCTTGATCAGACCGGCCACGCCGGCCGCGGCCTTGGTGTGGCCGATGAGGGCTTTTATCGACCCGACCGGGACTCTTCCTTCCGCCCCATCCTCGCGCAGAGCCACGGAGAGGGCCTGCAGCTCCGCGGCATCGCCCACGGCCGTGCCCGTGCCATGGCCCTCGAAGTAGCCCACCGTGCCGATGCCGAAGCCGGCCCGGCGGTAGGCCCGGCGCAGGGCCAGCGCCTGGCCCGCGGCCTCGGGCCGGCTGATGCCGCCGCTGCCGTCCGAGGAGATGCCCCAGCCCCGGATGACCGCGTGGATGCGGCAGCCCAGGCGGACGGCGTCCTCCTCCCGCATCAGGACCACGAACCCGCACCCCTCGCCCGGGATGAACCCGGACGAGCGGGCGTCGAAGACCCGCATCTCGCCCCGCGTCAGGGCGCCGGTGCGGGCGAAGCCGACCAGCTCAAAGGGGTCGAGGGAGAGGTCGACCCCTCCAGCCAGAGCCGCGTCCAGGTCGCCCGCGGCCAGCGCCGAGCAGGCCTGGGCCACGGCGAGCAGCGAGGAGGCGCAGGCGCCGTCGACCGTGAAGCCGC